>DAORJH010000135.1:0-3916 GCA_035438925.1 Bacteroidia bacterium
CAAATGGAAGAATACAATGGTCTTTTGACGGATTTTGTTGCTTCTTTAAGTACAGATGTAGTGGTGGTGCGTGGTCTGCGTAACTCAACTGATTTTCAATACGAGCAGAATCAATACCGTTATATTCAGGAATTGATGCCGGGCATTCGCATCATCAATATTTTCTGCGACAAGGAATTTGAACACATCAGCTCTTCGGGTATTCGAACTTTAGAAAAATTCAACAAACACCAATCTTATCTGCTCGACTGATCCATGCTCGATAAACATTTCAATAAAATTTTCTGGTTCTCGGCTTTCGCCGTCTTTGTGGTTGTTTGTCTACGTGCTTTTTTCATTCCCTTCAGTCATGATGAGGCAGCTACTTTTTTCTTTTACATTCAAAGTGATAATTACCTTCCTTACAAAGCCCATGTTTATACCAATAACCATGTACTCAACAGTGCGCTCGCCAATTTGTGCTGGCATATAGCAGGCTCGCATCGTTTCGTATTGCGTGCTCCCAATATCCTTGCCTTTCTCTTGCTTTGTTTTGGACTGTACCGCAATTTCAAATACATGAAACAGGTTTCTTCCAAGATCCTTGTCTCCGTTCTATTTCTCCTGACCTATAATTTTCTCGATTTCTTTTCCCTTTCTCGTGGATATGGATTATCCCTAGGATTCATGTTGCTCGGTCTTTCTTATCTCATCGATTATTTTGAAGAAGAGAAATTCAAAAGTCTTGTCATCTTTTCACTCTGCTGGCAATTGGCTCTTGCGGCCAACATGATCCTGGTAGCGGTGATCCTGGTTTTACTATGTTATATTTTCGTTTTCCAATACAAAAAGAGAACAGAAAAAGGCGGAAGAGTCATCTTCACCATGAACAATATTGTGCTTCAGTTGATCAATCTGGGGATTCTCGTCTTCTGGGTTCGTTTTTCTTTTTTCTGCAAGGAAAAAGGAGTCTTGGATTATGGAGTAGGGGATAGTTACTGGTTGGTGACCTTTCAATCGCTGATCAAGTTGTTGTTCGGAACCGATGAGATCTGGTTTCAGGTGTTGATCGGTGCAGTTTACCTTGTCGTTTTTATTTTCTTAATGATCGATATCTGGAGAGAATCGTTCTACATCAAAGACCTTTTCAAGCCGGATCTTTTCTACTCCTTTGTATTTTTATTGCTGGTGGGTGCTTTCTTCATGCAGAAAAAGATATTGCATGTGAATTTTCCGGAAGACCGCACCGGATTGTTCTTCTTCCTTTTCTTTGGTATGGCATTGGCCTTCCTGATCGATAAACGTCCTTCTGTTTACGGAAAAGTGTTTACTGTTTTAGTCTTTGTTTCCAGTTTATCTTACACGATCTTTAGTTTCAGTACAAGAGATTTCAGTACTTTCCTATATCATACCATGCCTAAGAACATCTATGAACGTTTGTTGACGGAACATAAAAAAGAGAACAAACTCTTTACGATCGGTGGTCATCGCGTAAGAGAAATGAATTATGCATTCGCGAATTACAGAGGAGGTTCTGTTCTGAATGCGATGGATAATTCAGAAGAGATGCAAATGAATTGCGATTACTATTACGCCATGAAAAGGGAAAAGCCTTTTTATGATGCTTATTATGAAGAGATAGAAGAAGACAAACATTGGGACAGAGTGCTCTTGAAGCGAAGAGAGAAGATAGAACATGTCCCTATTTTCGAAAGCTATGAACCTATTACGGTTGCCGGTGACGGAGAATTCTTCGACTTCAAACGTTTGCCGGATACAGTTTATAGATCACACAATCCAATTGAAATAGAAGCAGAACTTGTTTTTGATGAAGTGCCTCGTCCCTTCAATGCCTTTTTTGTATTGAGTCTGAACAATGCAAAGAACGAAACCTATCATTACAAACGTTCTCCTTTGAACTGGCTGGCGGATGATCTGAACGGACAAACAAAATACTTTAAATTGACTACAGGAAATTTGCCGGATACAGTGCGTTCATTCGTGGTTCACATATGGAACATTGATAAGAAACCAATGAAGGTAACAATGAAGAACTTAAAGATCTATCAATTGAAAGGAAAAGGAGTTGATTTTAAAATACCACAAGGCTTTTATCCTCTCATTGAAAAAATAACTAAAAAACCACTGCTTTAAATATGATCGACCGATTGCATGCCCCCGCTTTTAAGACCTTCGATAAGATCGATGTGATCAAAGCCAATAAATCAAAATTGAACAATGGCGTAGATCTGTTTGCGGTAAGCGCAGGCAGTCAGGAGATCACACGACTTGAATTTGTCTTCAAGGCAGGTATGTATTATCAGCCGGCAACTCTTGTTTCTTCTTTCACCAATTCCTTAATGGAAAGTGGAACAAAAAGTTATTCAGCACACGAACTAAGCGATGGTATCGATTTCTATGGTTCGTTTTTGGAATTGGGAGTTGGACAGGATTATTCGGGAGTGACCTTATTCTCATTGAATAAATACTTAAAAGACTCTTTGAAATTTGTGCAGGAGATCATTCAGGCGCCGGTATTTGATGCGAATGAATTCAATATTCATTTGACGAATAAAAAACAAAGACATTTCATCAATTCTCAAAAAGTGAATGTCATTGCAAGAAGGAAATTCTCTGAATTACTTTTTGGTGAAAAACATCCCTATGGCATGCAGGTGCAGGATTCCGATTTCGATCGAGTGAACCGAAATGAGATCCTCGATTTCTATCAGAAGAATTACAGCAATAACAGTTGTACCATTATCGCTTCCGGAAATTTGCCGGATGATCTTACTTCTACTTTGAATGATCTTTTCGGAAAAAAATGGGGATCTGAATCGGGATTGCATTCCAATCCTGAAAAGATAAATTCTGCTTCTCAGAACAAACATTTTTTCGTGAAAGAAGATGCTGTTCAAAGCGCGATACGTATTGGAAGGGTATTGTTCAATAAAACACATCCTGATTTTTTCCATATGCAGGTCCTGAATACCATTCTCGGTGGTTATTTCGGTTCCAGATTGATGGCCAATATCCGCGAGGACAAAGGCTATACCTACGGTATCGGAAGCGGCATCATGTCATTGGTGAACTCCGGTTATTTTTTCATTTCAACAGAAGTTGGTACAGATGTAACAGAAGCGGCGATAAAAGAAATTTACAAAGAGATCGCCATTTTAAGAGAGGAATTGGTAAGTACAGAAGAATTGGAAACAGTTCGGAATTATATTTTGGGTCAGTTTTTACGAAGTGTGGACGGACCATTCGCCTTAGCAGATAAATTCAGAGCTATTTGGGAATTTGGTCTGGATTACTCTTATTTCGATTCCTATATCAAAGCAGTGCGCACGGTTACTCCTCAGCAATTGAGAGATGTAGCAAACAAATACCTTCAGGAAAAAGACCTGATCGAGTGCATTGTGGGGAGGAAGTGATGCCATTGACGATTTACGAATGACGAAGTACGATTGATGATTGACGAAGGATGATTTTAGATTTACGATTTACGAATGACAAAGTACGAAGTACGATTGATGATTTTAGATTGATGATTGACGAAGTACGAATGTAGAAGTACGATTGATGATTTTAGATTGATGATTGACGAAGTACGAAGGATGATTTTAGATTGACGAAGTACGATTGATGATTTTAGATTTACGAAGTACGATTGATATTCTTAGTTAACACTGTTCTTGATTCATAAGTAATTGGCTCTGTTTTTTGGGAGTCAGTTAATCGTTAAAAAGAACATAAAGTCATGCTGAATTTATTTCAGCATCTCACACGGTGCTAAATTGGAATTCAAAAAGTGTTATTGAAAGAGCCTTCTTAAGTCTGATCATTGTTATTTAGCTTGATTCATAAGTAAATGCCTCTGCTTTTTTTGGGAGTCAGTTAATCGTTAAAAAGAACATAAAGTCATGCTGAATTTATT
>DAORJH010000135.1:4016-6804 GCA_035438925.1 Bacteroidia bacterium
GAGCCTTCTTAAGTCTGATCATTGTTATTTAGCTTGATTCATAAGTAAATGCCTCCGTATACCGGTCTTACAAAATTTTTTTTTCTCCCATTTTTCCCTTATTTTTGGTATTCATTCTTATTGACAAATTATGAGAACAATTGAATTCCGTGAAGCCCTGCGTGAAGCGATGAGCGAAGAAATGCGTCGCGATGAAAAGATCTTTTTAATGGGGGAAGAAGTGGCTGAATACAATGGTGCTTACAAAGTAAGTAAAGGTATGTTGGCTGAGTTTGGCGCAAAGCGTGTGATCGATACGCCTATTGCTGAATTGGGTTTTGCCGGTATTGCTGTAGGTGCTGCTGCAAATGGTTTAAGACCAATTGTTGAATTCATGACCTTTAATTTCTCTCTTGTTGCGATCGATCAGGTGATCAATAGCGCTGCGAAGATCATGAGCATGAGTGGTGGTCAGTACAATTGTCCAATCGTATTTCGTGGTCCTACTGCAAGTGCAGGTATGTTAAGTTCTCAGCATTCACAGGCATTTGAAAACTGGTATGCAAATTGTCCGGGTTTAAAAGTGGTGGTGCCAAGCAATCCTTACGATGCAAAGGGATTATTGAAATCTGCCATTCGTGATAATGATCCTGTGATCTTCATGGAGAGTGAGCAGATGTATGGAGACAAAGGAGAAGTTCCTGAAGAAGAATACATCATTCCAATTGGATTGGCGGATGTAAAAAAAGTGGGAACTGATGTGACCATTGTTTCATTCGGAAAAATATTTAAAGTAGCCATGGCTGCTGCGTTGGAATTGGAAAAAGAAGGGATCAATGCTGAAGTGATTGATCTTCGTTCTGTTCGTCCGATCGATTACCATACAGTGATCGAATCTGTAAAGAAAACAAATCGTCTCGTTGTAGTTGAAGAAGCCTGGCCATTGGCGAGCATCAGTCGCGAGATCGCTTATAAAGTTCAGAAAGATGCTTTTGATTACCTGGATGCTCCTGCAAAAGCAGTGACCACAGCAGATACACCATTACCTTATGCACCAACTTTGATCGAAGCGAGTTTGCCTAATTTGACTCGTGTGATCCAAGCGGTGAAGGAAGTGATGTATGTGAACCATTAAGGCTGTTCTCTCTATGAGGATCGCCTTGATAACAGATGGGATCTGGCCTTATGTGCTGGGCGGAATGCAAAAACATTCGTATTACCTTTGTAAATACCTGGCGGCAAATAAAATTCAGGTCGATCTTTTTCATTTCAATCGCAGTACTTACGATATTGCTAAACTTGAATTCTTCAGCGAAGAAGAAAAAAAATACATTCGTTCTGTTATTGTCGATTTTCCTTCCTCTTCTAAATTACCCGGACATTATATCCGTAATTCCAAATTGCATTCCAAATTGATCTACGAGGCCTTGAAGGACGATCTTTCAACGTATGATTTCATTTACACCAAGGGATTCACCGGTTGGCATTTGATCGAACAGAAAAAGGCAGGAAAGATCAAGTGCGGACCGATCGGCGTGAAATTCCATGGTTATGAAATGTTTCAGAAAATGCCGGGACCAAAAGCCTATTTGGACAGTCTGTTATTGCTGAGAAAACCGGTGAAGTACATCACCAGAAATGCAGATAAGGTTTTTTCGTATGGAGGAAAGGTGACGGATATTGTTCGCAAGCTGGGCGTAGAGGAGAAAAAGATCATTGAGATTCCATCGGGTGTAGAGGAGAGCGTAGTATTGCAAGAGATCATTCCGTCTTCTGAAAAGTTACGTTTTTTGTATTTGGGAAGGTATGAGAGAAGAAAAGGCATAGAAGAATTGAACAAGGCCTTGAAGAGTAGGAAGCGAAATGACTTTGAATTTCATTTTGTTGGTCCCATTCCCGAAGAAAAAAGATTAAAAGAAAAGTACATCGTTTATCACGGAGAGATAAGGGATAAGAAAAAACTCAGTGAAGTGATACAGTCTTGTCAGGTGCTTGTTTGTCCGAGCTGGAGTGAAGGACTTCCCAATGTGATCCTGGAGGCCATGGCGAATGGACTGGCCGTAATTGCGACCGATGTAGGAGCAACTCGAATTTTAGTGAGTGATGCAAACGGAATTTTACTAAGTGATTCTCAACCTTCATCCATACAGACAGCGATGAATAAACTATTGGATCTTTCTCCTTCGGAAATAGAGAAGAAACGAAGTTCTTCTTTGGCAAAAATTAAGAAGGAATTTACATGGGAGATCCTTGTTAAAAAGCTCCTTGTAGAATTAGAGAAGAGATAAGTTGCTTTTTCCGAACAAAAGGGTAGCAATCTTTTCGATTAGTCGATTCCGATAAACACTCAATCTTC
The DNA here is from genome assembly GCA_035438925.1 of Bacteroidia bacterium. Lineage (GTDB taxonomy): Bacteria > Bacteroidota > Bacteroidia > B-17B0 > Aurantibacillaceae > Aurantibacillus. The sequence goes on from DAORJH010000135.1 coordinate 6,352, forward strand.
TGAATTTTAACCAAATGGTTGAATTGACAAATGCTCAAATCAGGATAAAAGGTTTTTACTTTTCATAAGGATAGTAGCAACGTTATATTTGGTTCAAACAATTTCGCAACGTTAAAGATTTACGATGAAGATTTCTTCGTAACACTAAAAAATTAAATTAGTTGAGCTCTGACCTAAATTGTATTGAATTTATAGTTTAGGAATTAAGGATGCGTTTTGAATTCTAATGCATTATTCTTAACTTAGATAGTGAATGACTAACATTTATTCTTCGAATAAAATTCACTTATGGAAAGTAACAAGTTTGTTCCTTTCTTTTTTAGCTAGCATTCAATTTTTTCAAGCTCAAGTTAATTTAGTGCCTAATCCTTCGTTTGAAAAGTTGGTTGGATATAATTCGAACCTATATATTAATTCGATTCAAATAGCACAACCCTGGGATACAATAAAAGG
>DAORJH010000136.1:0-6791 GCA_035438925.1 Bacteroidia bacterium
AGAAGATTTCGTTGATGAAGATACCGGAGAGGTTGTTTCAATTGAGCGTAATGAAGTTATTCTCGATCGTGAAACCATTCTTGAAGAAGAACACATTGATCAGATCGTTGATGCTGATGTGAAATCGATCATCCTTCACAAACAAGATATCAATACAACTGATTTTGCGATCATCTATAACACACTTCAGAAAGACTCAACCAATTCAGAAAAAGAAGCGATCGAATTCATTTATCGTTTGCTTCGTAATGCTGAACCACCAGATGAAGAAACTGCAAGAGGCGTGATCGACAAATTATTCTTCTCCGACAAACGTTATGACCTTGGAGAAGTTGGTCGTTACCGTATCAATAAAAAGTTAGGATTGAACATCCCTATGGAGATCCGTGTCCTCACAAAAGAAGACATGATCCTCATTATTAAATACCTGATCGAATTGATCAACTCAAAAACGGATGTGGATGATATCGATCACTTATCAAACCGCCGTGTTCGTACAGTTGGTGAACAATTGTATTCTCAATTCGGTGTTGGTCTGGCGCGTATGGCCCGTACAATTCGTGAGCGTATGAACGTTCGTGATAACGAGGTCTTCACTCCTACCGACTTGATCAATGCTAAAACACTTTCTTCTGTGATCAATTCCTTCTTCGGAACGAATCAGTTATCACAATTCATGGATCAAACCAACCCTCTATCTGAGATCACGCACAAGCGTCGTCTATCGGCACTCGGGCCCGGAGGTTTAAGTAGAGAGCGTGCAGGATTTGAGGTTCGTGACGTTCACTATACACACTACGGACGTCTTTGTACCATTGAAACACCGGAAGGTCCAAACATTGGTCTGATCTCTTCACTTTGTGTTTACGCGAAAGTAAATAAGCTCGGATTCATTGAAACTCCATTCAGAACTGTAACAAATTCGAAAGTGGATGTGAACAAGCCGATCACTTATTTAACAGCTGAAGAAGAAGATCAAAAGAATATTGCACAAACAAACTCAAAGCTTGACGACAAAGGTAATTTCCTTAACAAGAAGGTAACTGCACGTTACGAAGGAGATTTCCCTGTTCTTGAGCCTGAAAAGATACACTTGATTGATGTCGCTCCTAATCAGATCGCGTCAATTGCAGCATCCCTTATTCCATTCTTGGAGCATGATGATGCTAACCGTGCCTTGATGGGATCGAACATGCAACGTCAAGCAGTTCCATTAATGCGTCCACAAGCTCCAATTGTAGGAACAGGTATTGAAGCACGTGTTGCTGAAGATAGTCGCGTTCTTATCAATGCAGACGGAGAAGGTGTAGTAGAATACGTTGATGCAAATACGATCACCATTCGTTACAATCGCAGTGAAGAAGAGAAATTGATCTCTTTTGAAGGTGATGTTAAATCGTATAAGCTTACTAAATTCCAAAAGACGAATCAAAGTACTTGTATGAATCTGAAACCAATCGTTAAGAAAGGTGATAAGGTTTCAAGAGGTCAGGTTCTTTGCGAAGGATATGCAACACAAGATGGTGAGTTAGCCTTAGGAAGAAACCTGAAAGTGGCGTTCATGCCATGGAAAGGTTACAACTTTGAGGATGCCATCGTGATAAGCGAAAAAATTGTACGTGATGATATCTTCACATCCATCCACATTGACGAGTACACATTAGAAGTACGCGACACTAAACGTGGTATGGAAGAATTGACTCCGGATATCCCTAACGTAAGTGAAGATGCAACAAAAGATCTTGATGAGAAAGGAATCATCCGAATTGGAGCGGAAGTAAAAGAAGGTGATATTCTTATCGGTAAGATCACTCCAAAAGGAGAAACAGATCCTTCACCGGAAGAAAAACTTCTTCGTGCGATCTTTGGTGATAAAGCCGGAGACGTAAAGGATGCTTCTCTTCGTGTATCTCCATCTATCAAAGGTGTTATCGTTGATAAAAAATTATTCTCTCGTGCTGTAAAAGATAAAAAACAAAAAGCGGAAGAAAAACCACTTATTGAAAAACTGGATTCAGATCAGGAGAAAAATGTTTACAACCTAAAACTAAAATTAGTTGACAAGCTTTTTGTACTTGTGAATGGAAGAACTTCTCAGGGTGTGACAAACATTCTTGGTGAAGAAGTTATTCCTCGCGGAACAAAATTCACTCAAAAATTACTTGAGCGTATTGACTTTACAGAAGTGAATCCAAGCAATTGGACCACTGATAAAGACAAGAACGAACAAGTTGAGCGTTTGCTTCACAACTTCATGATCCATTTCAATGATTATTTAGGTAAATACAAACGTGAAAAATTCCAGATCACTGTTGGTGATGAATTACCAACCGGAATTGTTCAGCTTGCAAAAGTTTACATCGCACAAAAACGTAAATTAAAAGTAGGTGATAAAATGGCTGGTCGTCACGGTAACAAAGGTATCGTTGCCCGTATCGTGAAAGAAGAAGACATGCCATTCTTGGAAGACGGAACACCTGTTGACATTGTATTGAATCCATTGGGAGTACCTTCTCGTATGAACTTGGGTCAGATCTATGAAACAGTGTTGGCTTGGGCAGGAGAGAAATTGAATCTGAAATTCTCAACACCTATCTTCGACGGTGCTACAGTAGAAGAAATAGATGAATACACGAAAAAGGCAGGACTTCCTCAACACGGAAGAACTTACCTATACGATGGTGGTACAGGCGAGCGTTTTGATCAGCCTGCAACTGTTGGTATCATCTACATGCTGAAACTTGGTCACATGGTTGATGATAAGATGCATGCTCGTTCTATCGGACCTTATTCACTTATTACGCAACAACCTCTTGGTGGTAAAGCACAATTTGGTGGTCAGCGTTTTGGTGAGATGGAGGTTTGGGCACTTGAAGCATACGGTGCTGCTAATGTACTTCAGGAATTACTCACCGTAAAATCTGACGACGTAATGGGCCGTGCGAAAGCTTATGAATCAATTGTAAAAGGAGAGAACATTCCAACTCCGGGCATACCTGAATCATTCAATGTATTGCTCCATGAGTTAAGAGGTCTTGCACTTGACATAACAATGGATTAAAACTGAGCACAAGAATTAAATAATTTTAATAACGAAAACCAGCATATAAAAAATGGCGTTAAGAAGAGATAATAAGCAAAAATCGAACTTTTCAAAGATCACGATCAGTCTGGCTTCCCCGGAAACCATTCTTCGCAGATCAAGCGGTGAAGTTCTGAAACCAGAGACCATCAACTACAGGACCTATAAGCCTGAGAGAGATGGATTATTCTGCGAAAGGATCTTCGGTCCGGTAAAAGATTTCGAATGTCATTGTGGTAAATACAAACGTATCCGTTACAAAGGGATCGTTTGCGATCGCTGTGGAGTTGAAGTAACGGAAAAGAAAGTAAGACGTGAACGCATGGGCCACATCAATTTAGTGGTTCCGGTTGCTCACATCTGGTATTTCCGTTCACTTCCAAATAAGATTGGATATTTATTGGGATTGCCAACGAAGAAACTTGACATGATCATTTACTACGAACGTTATGTGGTGATCAATGCAGGAGCTGCTGCGGCAAACGGTATCTCTTATCTTGACTTCCTGACTGAAGAAGAGTACTTGAATGCAGTTGATGCCTTGCCAAAAGAAAATGGCGCATTGGATGACAGCGATCCGAATAAGTTCATCGCTAAAATGGGAGCTGAAGCAATTCAGGACTTATTAGCAAGATTGAACCTTGATGAATTATCGTACGATCTTCGTCACAAAGCCGGAAACGAAACTTCACAGCAACGTAAGAACGAAGCTTTGAAACGTCTTCAGGTAATTGAGGCATTCCGTCAGGCAAATCAAAATGTAGTGAATCGTCCTGAGTGGATGATCGTAAAAGTTGTTCCTGTGATTCCACCTGAATTACGTCCATTGGTTCCATTGGACGGAGGACGCTTTGCAACATCCGATCTGAATGACCTTTATCGTCGTGTGATCATCCGTAACAATCGTTTGAAGCGTTTGATCGAGATCAAAGCTCCGGATGTGATCTTACGTAACGAGAAACGTATGTTGCAGGAATCAGTTGATTCACTTTTCGACAACTCACGTAAATCAAATGCAGTTAAAACCGATAGTAACCGTGCTTTAAAATCACTTTCTGATTCATTGAAAGGAAAACAAGGACGTTTCCGTCAGAACTTACTTGGTAAGCGTGTTGACTACTCTGCACGTTCCGTAATTGTTGTAGGACCTGAATTGAAATTGCACGAATGCGGTCTGCCTAAAGAAATGGCGGCTGAGTTATTCAAGCCATTTATCATTCGTAAAATGATCGAGCGTGGTATTGTGAAAACAGTGAAATCCGCGAAGAAGATCGTTGACAGAAAAGAACCAATCGTTTGGGATATTCTTGAAAACGCATTGAAAGGACATCCTGTTCTTTTGAACCGTGCCCCTACTCTACACAGATTAGGTATTCAAGCCTTCCAGCCAAAATTGATAGAAGGAAAAGCGATCCAATTGCATCCACTTGTTTGTACAGCCTTTAACGCTGACTTTGACGGGGATCAAATGGCGGTACACGTTCCATTGGGACATGCCGCAATTCTGGAAGCTCAGATCTTGATGCTTGCCTCACACAACATTCTTAATCCATCTAACGGTGCGCCAGTTGCCGTTCCTTCTCAGGACATGGTACTCGGTTTATATTACTTAACCAAATCGAAGAAGAACTTACCGAAAGATCCTGTGAAAGGAGAAGGAAAGATCTTCTATAGTGCAGAAGAAGTGATCGTAGCGTTGAACGAGAAAAGCGTTGACCTGCATGCCATGATCAAGATCAAGATCAACAATGCGTTAGAAAAAGACAAATTGGTTACAAAGATCATTGATACATCTGTTGGACGTGTGATCTTCAATACAGTCGTACCTTTTGAAGTAGGTTATATCAACGAACTACTTACCAAGAAATCACTACGTGATATCATTGGAATGGTGGTAAAGAAAACAGGTATGGCAGCAACTGCCAAATTCCTGGATGATATCAAAGAATTAGGATTCCGAACAGCGTTCAAAGGAGGATTATCCTTTAACCTTGGCGATATCCAAACTCCGGATGAGAAGATAAAGATCATTGCTGAAGCTCAGGAACAAGTTGACGAGGTTATCAATAACTATAACCTTGGTTTCATCACAAACAATGAGCGTTACAATCAGATCATTGATATCTGGACACATACAAACTCTAAAGTTACGAAACAGGTACTTGATAAATTAAGCACAGACAGACAAGGATTCAATCCGGTTTACATGATGCTTGATTCAGGAGCCCGTGGTAGTAAAGAACAAATTAAACAGCTCAGTGGAATGCGTGGTCTGATGGCAAAACCTCAAAAAGCAGGTGATACCACAGCATCCATCATTGAGAATCCGGTATTATCGAATTTCCGTGAAGGACTTTCCATCCTTGAGTATTTTATTTCAACTCACGGTGCACGTAAAGGTTTGGCCGATACTGCTCTTAAAACAGCCGATGCCGGTTATCTGACTCGTCGTTTAGTTGACGTTGCTCAGGACGTTATCATCAATGAAAGTGATTGTGGAACACTTCGTGGATTAAGCATGAGTGCCCTTAAGAACAACGATGATGTAATTGAAGCGTTATATGACAGGATACTTGGACGTACAACAGTGAATGACGTGTATCATCCTACAACCGGCGAACTTATTGTTGGTGGTGGAGAAGTGATCACTGAAGATATTGCTGCTACGATCGATAAATCACCAATTGAAACAGTTGACATTCGTTCCGTACTTACTTGCGAATCAAGAAGTGGAGTCTGTGCTAAATGTTACGGAAGAAATTTATCGAACGGACGTCTCGTACAATTAGGAGAAGCTGTTGGTGTAATCGCCGCGCAATCCATTGGTGAACCAGGTACACAGTTAACACTTCGTACATTCCACGTGGGTGGTACTGCAAGTAACGTTGCTGCATCTTCAAGCCTCATCGCTAAATATGACGGTATCATTGAGATCGATGAATTACGTACAGTTGAGCGTGCAGGAGCAGAAGGAAAGAAAACCAACATTGTGATCGGACGTTCTACAGAAATGAGGATCGTCGATGCAAATACAGGAATCACATTAACAACCGGAAATATCCCTTACGGATCTAACTTGTATATCAAGCCAGGAGCGAAAATGAAAAAAGGAGATATGATCTGCGATTGGGATCCGTATAACGCTGTTATCGTTTCTGAATTCGGTGGAACCGTTGCTTATGATAACATCAAGGAGAACGTTACTTATCGCGAAGAATCGGATGAACAAACAGGATTCCGTGAAAAAGTGATCATTGAAAGTAAAGACAAGACCTTAAGCCCTACAATGGCTATCGTTGATAAAACTGGTAAAGCTCTTAAAACATACAACATTCCGGTTGGAGCACATATCGTTGTAAATGAAAATGCAAAGATCGAACCAGGACAAATACTTGTTAAGATCCCTCGTGTAACCGGTAAGACCGGGGATATCACAGGAGGTCTTCCACGTGTAACCGAATTATTTGAAGCACGTAATCCAAGTAACCCTGCTGTTGTAAGTGAGATCGATGGAATTGTTACTTTTGGTAAGATCAAACGTGGTAACAGAGAAGTTGTTGTTGAAGCAAAAACAGGTGAGCAACGTCGTTACCTTGTTAATTTGAGCAAACACATCCTTGTTCAGGAGAATGACTTTGTAAAAGCATGAGAAGCATTATCAGACGGAGCGGTCAGTCCTTGTTATATCCTTGCTATCAAAGAAAGGGCT
>DAORJH010000137.1:0-6781 GCA_035438925.1 Bacteroidia bacterium
AATGAACTTTGTCTTACCACAATATTCAATTAATTGCGGCAATAAAGAAAAATTCCTTCCTTCCATGATCACATCACATGCAGGAGAAAAATTATTGATATTATCAGTCACGGCCACTCCAATATCACATTGTTTCAGGGCTCCTGCATCATTCAAGCCATCGCCTATCATCATTACTTTTTCACCCTTGTTCTGAAGAGACAGAATATAATTGAGTTTATCCTGAGGGCTGTTATTGAAGTGCATGATGGTATCAGTACCCAATTCTGAAGTAAGAAACGACTTTTCAGATTCATTATCTCCGCTTAGTAATTCAACTTTGAACATTCTCTTCAATGAAGAAATAACTTTTGATAAGCCTGTACGGTAGATAGAGTTTATTCGGAAGGATCCAATTGTTCTGCCATTCACGGAAATATAAACCTGTGTGCCTTTCGTTTCATGAGCCACATTACCATTCACAAATGCAAATGAACCGGCTTTGATCAAATTGCCTTTAACGCTTCCAGTAATACCGGCACCTGGGATCTCCTTAAAGTCCATAACCGGAATGACCTGAGAAACAGGAAGGGCAGAAACAACGGCACGACTCAAGGGATGAGAAGATTGACTCAATAGCGATCTGACCATTCGAATGAGAGAAGGATCGAGCAAGTCCCCTTCATAGATCACCTTGGCTTCCTTTTGCATGGTGATCGTTCCTGTTTTGTCAAAAATAACAGTATCGATCTCTCCTGCTTTTTCAAGTACAATGGCATTTCTGGCATAAAAGCCAAACGACCTCAGCCTGGAAAGAACACTCCCGTTTGCAAAAGTAGCTGACAGAAGAAGGGCACAGGGACAAGCTACGATCAAAACGGAAGTGATCACATGTATGATCTTGGAAGGATCATGAAAATACCAGTAAATGGCACCTGCTACAGCAATAAAAAAAAGCACAATGGTGAAATACCGACTAAGTGAGTGAATAAATGAAACCTTCTTTTCCTGGGACTTTTCTGAGAATGCATCGTTATTCCACAATTGGGTTAGATAGCTTTGAGAGACATCCTTCACAATTTCCAGTTCCAATGCACCACCACATTGTTTTCCACCCGCGTAAACGATTTCTCCGATCTGCTTGACCACCGGAACCGATTCACCACTCACAAAACTATAATCAATACTGGCATCGCCAAGAAAAAGGATGGCATCAGCCGGAATGATCTCTCCGCTACGGATCTTTACGCGATGTCCGATCTTTAATTTCGAAAGAGGGATTTCTTTTTCATTCCCTGACTCATCAATTATGGTTGTTCCAAGAGGAAAATAAGAAGTATAATCGCGATTGAAAGTTAGATTATCGTACGACTTATCTTGAAAGTACCTGCCTGCCAACATAAAGAATACAATTCCGCTCATTGAGTCAAGATACCCTGCTCCGGTACCGGAAACGATCTCAAAAATGCTTCTGCCAAATGTAATCAGAACTGCTAACGCAATTGGAGCATCAATATTGAGGAATTTTTGTTTAAGACTTTTGTAAGCAGAAATAAAAAAATCAGATGCACAATAAAAAAAAACAGGAAGTGAAAGCAATAAGTTCAAACGACTGAACAAAATACTCAGTTCGCTATTGTCCAATTTTCCGGAAGAAAAATACTCCGGAAAACTAAGCATCATGATATTACCGAAACAAAAACCTGAAATACCGATCTTAAATATTTGCGAACGGTTGATCTTACGGATTTTTTTTGCTGACAGATCATTCAGACTGATATGAGGTTCATACCCAACTGTATCGCACAATTCAGCAACTTCCCGTAAAGAGATCTTCTCATGATTAAATCCGATATTGACTTCCTTCTTCAAAAAATCCACCCTTGAATAGAGTACTGCAGTGTTAAGCTGATGAAGATTTTCCAGTAACCAAATGCAAGAACTGCAATGCATCTGAGGAATATAGAATGTAACCTTGCTCAGATCCTTTTCACTGAATTGTATGAATTTTGCCTTGACCTGTTCGTCATCCAGCGCTTTAAACTTTCTGCTTTCCGGTTTTTTTCTGTTAATGCCCGGTCTTTCATTCAAAGCATAGTAATTGCATAATTCCGCTTTGTTTAAAATTGTATAAACTGTTTTACAACCCTCACAGCAAAAATTATGATTCTCGCATTGAATGGAATCATTATCGCAGGATTCTCCACAATGATAACATAAAACTGCTTCCTTAAGCTTGTCTGACATCAGTCCAAAATTAATTCACAAAACAATCTAGTGGATTGACACACATCAATCTATATTCTGATGAAGATCATGTTCGGTTTAAAGATGCTCAAGCTGCGCTGGAAGATATTTTGAAAGGAAGGGAAAAGCCGGAAGCATATGCATTCAATCCTCCTTTGAGATCCATTACATTCCTGAATCCATTTCGTTTGAGTAATCCGGCTCCTATTATAGAACGATAACCTCCGGCACAGCAAACCAATACCGGCCGATCGATGGGAATCTTACTAATATTCGCCTTCAGTTCGTTCAATGGTATATGAAGAGAACCTTCAAAAGAAAGCTCTCTATTCTCAGTGTGATTTCTGACATCCAGGATAGTGATCCTATCGCAATTAATATTCTTTTTCCAATCTTCCAAAGTTATTATCGTCAAGGAACTAATATCCCCTTGGGCATTTTTCCAATCTTCCATAGTTCCTTTCAGGAATCCACTGATATTATCAAAACCAATTCTTGCGAGACGCATTTGCGTTTCCTTTTCCTTACCAGGGTCAGCTACAATAAGAATTGGAAGATCGTTATCGATCACCGTTCCAGCCCAATTTGCGAATTGACCATTCAATCCTATATTCACAGAATCGGGGATATGAGCATTAGCGTAGTCAGAACTACTTCGTGTGTCGATAACAAATGCGCCTTTCTTCAATTCTCTTTTGAAATCATTAATTTCAAGAGCTTTGTTTCCTCTAGCAATTACCTTGTCATAATCCTCGTAACCGTTCAAATTAATTCGGGCGTCTTTAAAGAAATAAGGAGGTGGAACAGGCAATCCACTTGTAACTGCTTTCACAAATTCTTTCTTTGACAGATCTGACAAAGCATAATTATTCTTTTTCTGTTCGCCGATGGAACTCACCGTTTCTTTTCCAATATTTTTACCACAGGCAGATCCAGCACCATGCCCCGGGTATACAATCACATCGTCAGGCAAGGTCATGATCTTTCCCCGAAGCGAATCATATAGCATCTCCGCCAACATTTCTTTATCCAGATTACCACTCATCAGATCCGGTCTACCAACATCCCCAACAAAAAGAGTATCACCTGTAAAAACTGCACATGGTTTATTCTTCTCATCAATCAGAAGAAAACAACTGGATTCTATTGTATGACCTGGAGTATGAAGCACTTTTACTTTGATCTTTCCAATTGAAAACTCCTCTCCGTCAAATGCAGACAAGGCACGGTATCCCGGTTTAGCATCCGGGCCAAAAACGATGACTGCACCGGTTTTGTTTGAAAGATCAATGTGTCCTGAAACAAAATCTGCATGAAAATGTGTTTCCAGTACAAATTTAATCTTGGCATTCCTCTCTTTCGCCAATTCGATATAAGGCATTGGATCTCTTAATGGATCAATGACCATTGCTTCTCCTTCGGATTCCACGTAATACGCAGCATGGGCAAGACAATTTGTATATAACTGCTGTATGTACATCTTAATTTTCAGATTTATTCCATTCTGCAAAGGAAGTGGGCGTTTCATGCAGACGAACAGAGTGAAGTTCCAGATCGGAACTCAAACCACTCTTTATCCTGTTCTTTATTTCCAAAAGAAGATTCTCGCAAGTTGGTTGAAAAGGCACAAAAAGGATCTTGCCAAAATCATCTTCCAGCAAATCACTGTACTTTTCCTTATAGCGATCATTCAAAACCAAAGCATGATCAAATACTCCGATCACTTCCTTTTTTACAATGTTTTTCAAGTCTTTAAAATCCATGACCATACCATCTTTTGGATGCCCTTTTCTTTGCATAGGCATCCCGGATAAAACAATATCCAGTTTATAGGTATGTCCATGTATGTGCCTGCAAGCTCCGTCATGATTATACAACGAATGCGCCATGTCAAAAGAAAATGTCTTTGATATCCTTACCTTTTCCAATTTATTTTTTTCTTCGCTCAATTACTATCCTATAAAGTTCCTCTTCGTGCTTGTTCAGCCTCTATACTTTCAAATAAGGCCTGAAAATTTCCTTTTCCAAACGACATGGCTCCTTTTCTTTGTATGATCTCGAAAAAGAGTGTTGGCCTGTCTTCAACCGGTTTGGTAAAGATCTGCAACAAATATCCTTCCTCATCTCTGTCAACCATGATTCCCCATTTTTTAAGCACTTCCATATCTTCTTCAATGATTCCAACACGATTTTTAACTGTGTCGTAGTAGGTGCCGGGAACATAAAGGAACTCTACTCCTCGTTTTCTCATTTCAGATACAGTGAATACAATATCATCTGTTGCCACTGCTATGTGCTGGCAACCCGGACCGTGATAAAAATCGAGATATTCTTCCACCTGTGATTTCTTTTTTCCTTTAGCGGGTTCATTGATCGGGAATTTGATCCTTCCGTTTCCATTTGTCATCACCTTACTCATTAAGGCAGTGTATTCAGTTGAAATATCTTTGTCATCAAAAGTGATCAGGTTTGCAAATCCCATTACCTCTTCGTAGAATTTAGACCACTTATTCATTGCTCCCAATTCAACATTCCCAACCATATGATCAACATACTTCAGTCCTGTTGGTCCGGGTCGGTATTCTGTTTCCAGTTTCACAAAGCCTGGCATAAAGACCCCATTGTAATTCTTGCGTTCTACAAACATGTGAATTGTTTCACCGTAAGTATGTATCCCTGCCCTTACAACTTCTCCGTCTTTATCTTTGATCACTTCAGGCTGTAAAAAAGACTTAGCACCTCTTTTGGTAGTTTCTTCATACGCTTTTCTCGCATCATCAACCCAAAGTGCGATCACCTTTACACCATCACCATGCGTGCGTATATGATGCGAGATATCACTGTTTGGATCGAAAGGACTGGTTAGTACAAGACGGATCTTATCTTGTATCAAGACATAAGAAACACGATCACGACTACCTGTTTCCAAACCAGCGTAAGCCAGTTCCTGAAAACCGAATGCTGTCTTGTAATAATGAGCAGCTTGTTTTGCATTTCCCACATACAATTCAACATAATCTGTTCCATTGATGGGTAAAAAATCCTGTGCTTTTTCAAATATCTTCTTACCACTATAGTCAAAATTCTTGACCTTCGTTAGATCTTTTGTTTCCATAGTCATTAATGTGTTAGGTTTGGTTGTGACATCCACGATTTGTAATAATCTTTCACTTCATATTTCATTGCTTCGTGCGTGATCTTGACAGGATTGAAAGGATCTATCATTACGGCCAATTCTTTTGTATCCTTTTTTCCAATACTTCTTTCAATGGCACCGGGATGTGGTCCGTGTGGAATACCACCCGGATGTAAAGTGAATTGTCCTGCCTGAATATTATTCCGGCTCATGAAATCACCATCTACATAATAGAGGATCTCATCGGCATCAATATTGCTGTGATGATAAGGAGCTGGAATTGCATCCGGATGATAATCATATAATCGTGGAACGAAAGAGCAGATCACAAAATTATTTCCTTCAAACTGCTGGTGAATTGGCGGAGGCATATGAATACGTCCGGTGATTGGCTCAAAATTGAAGATGGAAAATGAATAGGGATAACTGTATCCATCCCAACCTACCACATCGAAAGGATGATTTTCGTACACATATGGATAAATGAGTCCACGCTTCTTGATCATGATCTTGAATTCTCCTTTTTCATCTCTCGTTTCAAGATCATAAGGAAGTTTGAAATCCCTTTCACAAAAAGGTGAATGCTCCAATAATTGCCCGAATTCATTTCTGTAACGATGAGGTGTGCGAATCGGGCTATGCGATTCAACTAACAGTATTTTATTATCAGCCGTATCGAATTCCAATTTATAAACTGTTCCTCTGGGAATAATTACATAATCGCCGTATTCAAAATCCACAGTTCCATACATTGTTTTGCATCGTCCACTGCCCTTGTGAATAAAAAGCATTTCATCGGAATCTGCATTTTTAAAGAAATAATCCTGCATGGAAGCGGAAGGGGCCATCATGCCAATAAGCATATCATCGTTGAAGAAAAAGATCTTTCTGCTTTGGAGATAATCTTTTTCAGGTTCCACAGTCAGACCCTGAAAACTCAATGCTTTCAAATTATCTTCAATCGCTGCCTCCGGTCTTGCCCAATGAGGCTTGCCCAGCTCTTTTACCAGTGTAGGAGGGTTTAAATGATACACTAAAGAAGAAGTGCCCGAAAAGCCTTGCGTTCCGAATAATTCTTCATGATACAGTTCACCACTTTTTTGACGGAAAACGACATGTCTTTTTGATGGAATCTTTCCTTGTTTCTGATATACCGGCATAGTAAATTTTACACAAATATGAGTTTATCATAAGAGAGTACAAATGACATTCGTCAGAAATCAGAACCCAATTTGCATTGCAAATTTGCTTAGCCAAAGATCTTGTAGAGAGCCCAGAAAACCAAACCGAGTCCAATGGAGGTTAGACCATACATTGCAAATGCAAAGGACTGATTAGAATGATAATTGAAACAAGTGATGACAAAACCGGATAATATGAAGCAACCCCCTATTCCCAGGATCTTTGTTCCGGCTTTTC
>DAORJH010000138.1:0-6753 GCA_035438925.1 Bacteroidia bacterium
CAAGCAGCAGCAATGGCTCCTGTAGCAATTGATAAAGATGATGTTGATCCTGCAATGATCGAAAGAGAATTGGACATTGCGCGCGAAACAACTCGTGCTGAAGGTAAACCGGAAGACATGGTAGAAAAGATCGCTCAAGGTAAGATCAATAAATTCTACAAAGAGTCTACTTTGTTGAATCAGGAATATTTCATTGATAATAAATTAACGGTAAGACAATTCCTGCAAGGAGTTGAAAAAGACCTCACGGTTTCTTCTTACAAGCGATATGCATTATCTTAATTTTATGATCCCGGCCTTTTAGGTCGGGATTTTTTTTGACCTAACAATCACAATTAAAAAGTACTTGTACCTGAACCTATGAAATACAAAAGAATCTTACTAAAATTAAGCGGTGAAGCCTTGATGGGCGCAAAAGGATTTGGAATCGATCAGCAACGTTTGAAAGAATATGCAGAAGAAATTAAAGCCGTGCACGAAGCCGGTTGCGAAGTGGCCGTAGTAATTGGAGGAGGAAATATTTTCAGGGGAATACAGGCCGAAAAAGGGGGAATGGACAGGGTACACGGAGATTACATGGGAATGCTGGCCACTGTGATCAATAGCATGGCCATACAGGCTGCTTTGGAAGGTATGGGAGTTCAGACCCGTCTGCAAAGCGCGATCAAAATGGAGCAGATCTGTGAGCCTTATATCAGAAGAATTGCGGTAAGACATTTAGAGAAAGGTCGCGTGGTTATTTTCGGAGCAGGAACTGGAAATCCGTATTTCACTACCGATACAGCAGCTACTTTACGTGCCATTGAAATTGAAGCCAATGTGATCTTGAAAGGAACAAGAGTAGATGGAATTTACACAGCCGATCCGGAGAAAGATAAGAACGCCGTGAAATTCGAGAAGATCAAATTCGAAGAAGTGTATGAAAAAGGCTTAGAGGTAATGGACATGACTGCCTTTACACTTTGTAAAGAAAATAACTTACCCATCATTGTTTTTGACATGAACAAAAAAGGAAACCTGATGAATGTGATCAATGGACAAAAAGTGGGAACGCTGGTGGAAATGTAGTGGAGAAGTTAGAAGTACGAATGACAATTTACGATTTAAGAAGTACGATTGACGAGGTACGAAGTACGATTGACGAGGTACGAAGTACGATTGACGAGGTACGAAGTACGAATGACGAATGTTGAATGATAAATTATAAATGAGGAAAACATTAGCTTATCTGATCTTGATCTCTTTATTGGGATGCCTTGCCTACTCCTGCAAAACGCGAAAAAAAGATTGCAAAGGGAGAAGAAAAACCACCAAGACTGAAATGGGTGGATGGCTGTGATTAATCAATTGAGCAGTTATTTTCTTATAACTACCTTACCATTGTAGGTTCTATTATCTATACTAAGTTCTAAAATGTAAATTCCATTTTTCAACCTTGAGAGATCCAATTTCTTTACTTCATCGTTAAAATCCAATTGAATTTTCTCTTCTAAAATCACTTCACCAATAATGTTAGTCACCTTCAAAATCGATTCATGACTATTTTTGAATAAAGGAACATTAACAAAGATCTCGCCTTCACTCGGATTAGGAATAATATTTATTCTACCTGAATTAATAAAATTTTCTTTAACCAAACTCACAAATTGACCAGGAGGCACTATGTTCAAAGTAACCATTGCAGGCATTTCGGGCATTTTAAAAACATTATATCCTGCACAAGTTGAAGAAGTACCACATGACGTTACAGCTTCGAAACAAATAGTATAAATTCCAGCTGCTGGATAGACGTGAGTGGTATATACCACGCAGCTTGAAAAAGTTGAAGTACCGTCACCCCAGGTCCAAGTGCCACAATTAATATTCCAAGGATAAGATGGCGTTGCGAACCATAGTAACGGTGTACCACTAAAAACAAGACTGAAATTTGAATTCGCAACACAAGGAATTGTATTCACATTAATAAATTGAAATGTAGAATCTTTGCATCCAGGACTATTTTCTGCAATCATTCTAGTGTAAAACAAACCACCATTCGAATAAGTGTGAGAAGAATTTACACCATTGGCAGATGCACCTTCACCGAAACTCCAAGTGTAAGTTGTGCCTCCTGTAGTTCCAGTAGAGGTACTTGAAAAAGTAACATTTCCTCCAGGATTAACATTGTAACTATAGGAAGGTATGATTGTACATGTAGAATTATTTACTGAAATTGAAACAATGGTAGAAGTTGGACAATTAGAGTAGTTAGTATTAGATAAATTGAGCTGAACATTTCTTTGACTATTGATACTATATTGATGTGAACTTGTAATACCATTACCAAATGTGCCATCTCCGTAACTCCAAAAATAACCACTCAATCCAGTCGTATTTGTAGAAGTACTAGTAAATGAATAAAGGCCATTTGGCCCAGGAGTCGCGATGAAACTAGTAATATCAATGCAAATTCCAGTAAGTATTTGTGAGCTATCAGTACAACCACCATCTATCAATTTCAATTTCACCAAATAAGAAGAACTTGCTGAAAATGTATGTACTGGATTTGGAGCTGAAGAAGTTCCCCCATCCCCGAAATCCCACATATATACAACACCACCGGTTGTACCAGTACTCAAACTTGTAAAGGTTGTATTACCTAAATTGGTAACAGAAACAAAATCAGCATTAATAGGCAAATTACACGGAGAACTTGTCACACTAACATTAATAGCTACAGTACTTGTACAACCACCATTCGACGATGTCATAATAGTTAAAGTTGAGCTAAAAACCCCATTGCTTCCATAAATGTGATTTGGATTTTCAATATTGGAATAATTAAAATTAGAAATAGGTTCCCCAAAATTCCATTGATAAATGGTATTCGAGTTAGTTCCGGTGGAAGTATTACTGAAAGTGATCAACCCATTCAATCCCTGTGTATAAGTAAAGTTGGCTGAACACTGAGAAAATACAGGTTCCCAATTAAAGGTGATCAAAAGAATCAGTAGAGAAATAATATTTCGTTTCATGCAATGTTGTAGTTTCAAGAATCATGCCACGAATTGTTAATTACCTAATAATACAAAGAACATCACAACTCATTTAATAAAATTACGGAAAACCACCAAGACTGAAATGGGTGGGCGCTTGTGATCCATTTTATTTCTTCTTCTTTTTCTTCTTCACCGGCACTACCTCTTTTTTCTCTTCCTTCACTTCCGGTATTTTGATCACTTCTGTTTTCTTTACAGGATGTAATTCAAACCTCGATCTTGGTCTTTTCTCATACATCCAGCTGAAACCCTTTAATCGCGCATTCTCCACATCTACTTCCTTAATTGGATCGATTCCCCCTTCTGTTTTTGGCTTAAAGGAAGCACGCTCTATTTCTCCTTTCACAAACCATAGACTGATCTCCGAACTAGTGGTCTTATTCAAACCGATCGCTTTCTTCTTCTCATTGAAAGGATAATAATAGATCTCCGCATTTCCCTGCACAATGATCTTTCTCACTGTGTCATCTTGAATAAACCCCTCAATACTATTCCCTAATAATTGATTGTATTTATTCAATGAATCGGCCTGCTGGATCAAAAATGAATTCCCTTCCAACTTAAATCCCTTCACTGTACTTTTTCCTACATAGATCTTCATGTGCTTGGCTTTTGCCTGCGATCTATCTGCCCACAACAAGGGTTCACGGTACAATTGCATCAAGGAATCCTTTGTATTCAGAACAGCTGAATCACAAACTGCCTGCAGGTCCTTTTTAAAAATCTTCACATGATGATAGGCATTCAGAAAATTATCGACTGAATCAAGGTCTCTGTGATAAAGTGTATCTGCCGCGACAAACAGTGTATCCTTCTCCACCACTCTGGCATAAATGGCTTTCTGTGTAATGAGGGCTTCTGATTTCTCCTGATGGTATTCGGCAAAATCTCCGAAAATGATGGACTTCTGTGCTGTATCAATGAGTTTTATATTCCGAAAGGCTCTACCCATCTTCAGTGTTCTGTCATAGAACAAGGAATCTCCTGTCAACTTCTGATTCTTCGTCATTAAAAGCGCATTCATGCTGAACTGTGCTTTCTCTTTATCGGTATCATACCAGCCATTCTCACAATAGATATAATCGTCTTTACTAATAATGATACTTGGACCCAGAAAGAAGGCTGTCTTTGTCGTTGTATTGTATCGCAAAGTATCGGATTTCATTTTGTATTGTGGATTCGTCAACACCACATCGTAATGAAAGGCCAATTCTTTTAATGCAGAATAATAATGTCCGTTCTTACTTTCCAGTGTATTGTCTTTATTGACTATTGTTCCACCATTGTAGTAATTGGCAATAGAATTTCCAACATCAAACGTGAGCAGATCCGTTGTTAAGGTCATATCTTTCTCCACACACTTCACATTTCTCTCCAATGTGGCCATTTTCGTCGCGCCATCATACAATAACTTTTCACCTGTAACCGTAATACTGTCTCCTTTGGTGATGAGAATATGTCCGGATGCTTCTAATCGATTGTCTTTTTCAAAGAGCAATGCTGTATCACAATTCAAAATAGCACCATCGTGTTCACAGATCACATTGCCCGTCAAGAAACGCGCATCACTTTTTTCTCGATCGAAAGAAAGGCTGGCTGCATGTTTCACGACAATGGTCTTCCCTTGCTTTGGATCCGTTTTCTTGTCAGGCTGAACTTTCTGTCCGAATAAAGAAAGCGAAAAAAGAAAAATAAATATGAAACAGACCCTTTTAAACATTTCGTTGTGTTGGTTGCCAGACATTACTTTCTACCCCATTCGCAAAGGTGATGAAACCAAGAAGCAAGGCGAGATTCATCATGTAAAAATGTGCGATGTAACGCAGTGGTGCGATGGAAGATCTGAATAATAAATTCAAGAAAGGTGAACAGATCCCACAAAGCTGCAAAATGCTTAGAACAATATAGAAAGGATCATAAAACGAAAGTAAGACCGAACTTACAAATGCAAAAATAAGAAAGAAAGGTGTCAGCCATCTTAGTACTTTATGCGACCAGAAAGCAAATGCACTGCCTTTCCATGGAGGCCATAACAGATTTTTATACCTGAACAGATTCTGATAATTCCCAATGGAAATACGTACTTTTCGCTTGAATTCTTCGGATGACTTATCAGGAACATCTTCCAAACATTTCGCTTCTGTATCAAAATAGATCCTTCTTCCCTGCTCTATCACATTCATGGTGATGTAAAAATCATCCATGAAAAATTTGGGAGGTACCGGACAAAAAGATTCTTTTCTGATAGCATAACAAGCTCCTTCTGCTCCCATCACAGCTCCAAAAAGAACACTCTCCCCATTCTTGATCTTATTCTCGATCGCAATGTAGGATTTCTCTGCTTTTGCTATTTCTTTATCGGAATCAGAGACTTTAACGATGTTCGCACATACCTGCGCGATCTCAGGATCTTTGAAATGTCGTATAAGATTGAAAATAGTATCTTTTTGAAACATCACATTCGCATCTGTTAAAATAAAAACTTCTTCTTTGGCCTGTTCTGCCAGCGAATTGATGATCCCGGATTTTCCCGTTCGTCCCTTGAACTCGACAAGTTGAACAGAACTGAATTTTTCATTCCACTTTTTGATGATCTCATTCGTCCTGTCAGTGGATGCATCAGAACCGATCAGGAAACGGATCTTCTGACGGGGATAATCACTCTCCATGACGGTTCTTATCTTTTCATCTATGACCTTTTCTTCATTATATGCAGCCATTAAAAGGCAGACTTCCGGAAGTTCCTCTTCCCTTCCATACATCTTTTCAGATCTTTTTTTATCATTCGAAAGTATCAATATCAGCAATGGATAGAAAACGTAGGTTTGCAGCACTGCGAGTACCGAAATAACGAAAAGTATGGTGAGCAGACTATGCATTGAGTTGGGTATAGAATTGGACCAGTTCTTTCACTACATTCTTATTATCGAAATGTTTTTCGGCATAAGCTCTCGCATTTTTTTCCAATTCAATTTTACGTGAGGGATCTTTTAGCAACAGGATCACTTCATTTGAAAAACTTTCCGCATCATCAGCGATCAAAAGATCCTTTCCCTTTTCTGCCTTGATCCCTTCTGCTCCTACGCTGGTAGAAACGATGGCTTTGCCATAGGCCATCCCCTCAATGATCTTGATGCGTAAACCACTTCCCGACAACAAAGGAACGAGCATAATGGAATGTGTGTGATAGAAAAGAGCGGAATCAGGAACATTCTCTATGATCTCGATATTCGGATCTGCGATCTTCAAAATATGTTCGGGCATATTCCTTCCCGCGATGGTCAATTTGAAATGAGGTATCTCCTTCTTCACCTTTTCAAAACAATTCTTCAGGAACCAGTTCACTGCTTCAATATTCGGCATCCAATCCATGGAAGAGAATAAAAAAACAGAATTCTCCTTGACTTGTAATCCCCTGCTCTTATACTTTTCCGGATCAATTCCAGTGATACAAGTACAACTAACTTTCCCGGGAGCAATGGCTGACAACAATTTTCTATCCACTTCTGTAATGGCAACGATCGCATCCACTTCTTTGCAGATCTTCTTTTCAAATGTTTTCAGTCTGCTTGTCTGTAAACTGAGATATGCTCTTTTTAAAACATTCTTCTCATTCTTAAGATGTCTTTCCCAAATGAGATATTCTACATTGTGTGCACGTAATGTAATCTTCGCCTTTGAGAATTTTCTGATAACATCCAGGTAAACCCCCATG
>DAORJH010000139.1:0-6684 GCA_035438925.1 Bacteroidia bacterium
CTTAAAAATGCTCCCGGTAAAAAGTAAAAATCTGATCGAATACCACAGGAAGAGTATGATCGAGCAAAAAAATGCCTATTTCATTGATTTTGAACAGTACGACTCTATGCAGGACAGTTTAGAGTCTGTATTTAACAAATTTTACAAAGGTGATCTTAAAAAACTGGTACAAGATTTGAAGCAAAATCAAACAATTATTACATTTGATAATTAACTATTATGAAGACCTCTTTAATCGCTTTCTTCTCGCTTTTTATCTCCCTTTTTTCGAAGGCCCAATATGATATTAAGATCAATTTCAAGGGTTGCACTGACAGTACGGTCTTTCTTGTGACACACCTGTGGGAATCGAACAATATTCTGGATTCCTGTAAGAAAGTGAAGAATGGACAAATACGTTTTCAAGGAAAGAAACCCTTGGAGAAGGGATTTTATATTTTGGTCAATCAAGCCAAGAACACCACTTTTTTTGAATTTTTTGTTGGTGAAAATCAAAAATTCAGCATAAGCACTGATTTTGCAAATGTGAAAAGAAATCTGAAGGCAGTTGGCAGCAAGGAGAATGAATTGTATTTTGAGTACGAACGATTTTTCGCCGATAAGGATGCGGAGTTTCTTGGTTACATAAAGGAAGCCAAAGGAAAGAATAAGAAGGACAGTGCTGATTTCATTTCAGAAAAGATCAAAAAGCTACAGGAAGAATTGAAGATCTTTGAGCCTCAGTTCAAGGAAAAGATCAAAGGAACCTTAGTCGAAGAATTCTTTGCAGTGAAATCTGAAAAGCAGGCAACGGATATTCCAAAAGCATCGAATGGTAGACCGGATAGTCTTTACCAATATTACTACTACAAAAATCATTTCTGGGATGGTGTGAATCTTAATTCTGATTTCGCAATTCACACACCCTATCTTGATGACAAGATCAAGCGGTATTTCGATCAGGCAACTGTTCAGCATCCGGACACTGCAATAAAAGAAATTGGATATATCATGAGGAAGTGTAAGCAAGGAACGTATACGTATCAAATGTTGCTTGGACATTTCACCTATAAGTTTGAAACAAACAAAACCATGTCCTTTGACAGGAGAGGGAACTCAATCACATATGAAAAAGTATTTATTTACCTGGTGGATTCGTTCATCGCCAACGGAAAAGCAAAAGGAGTTTACACGGATGAAACTGTTGTAAAGATCAAGGAAAAGGCAGATAACAACAGAAGTATCTTGCCGGGAGCAAAGGCACCAGACATTTTTGTGATGGACACTACGGATGGAAAGGAAGTCATAAAAATAAGATTTGACACATGCTCGAATTCAACTACACTAACCAAACTTTACGAAAAGAATGCAGCTAAACTTCAGCCTATGTGGAAGTCCCTGCATCAGGTGAATGCAAAATACACCGTACTTGTGTTCTGGGCATCGGACTGTGGTCATTGTAAGACGGAGATCCCGCGCTTGAACGATACGCTTAAGACAATAAAAGGAAAGATTGATTTCAAGGTGTTTGCTGTGCAGACCAAAGATGATTATGAGCCTTGGCGCAAATTCATTATTGATCAGAAGCTTGATTTCATCAACGTATTTGATCCGGTTCACATCAATAGTTACCGAACAAAATATGATGTAGAGGCCACTCCGGTTATCTTCCTGTTGGACCGAGATAAAAAGATCAAAGCTAAAAAAGTAGGTGTAAAACAGGTTGTAGAACTACTTGAGATCTTTGAAAAAATAGAAAAGGACAAATAACTATGAAAAAAATAATTTTTGCTTTCGCATTCATTCTTGCTTCTTCATTCATCTTTTCTCAGGGCTATGAGATAAAAATAAATTTCAAGGGAAATAAAGACACCCTGATGTATCTGGTGAAATATTCGTGGGATCAGCAGTATGTGAGTGATACGGCCAAGAACATTAAAAATGGACAGGTTATATTCAAGGGAAAGAAAAGTCTTGAAAAAGGGATCTATACACTGGTGAGTCAGGGAAAAAGCATCTATTTTGATTTTTTCATCAATGAGAGTTCTAAGTTCGGGATCAATGTGTCGGCCGATGACATCGTGAACACATTAACATCGGTTGGAAACAAGGAGAATGAGCAATTCTTCAATTACATCCGCTTTATCACCAATAAGAACAGAGATCTGGTGAAGATCAAGGAACAAACAGCAGGAAAGAGTAAAGCGGACAGTGCGAAGTTCATGAACGAAAAGATCAAGACTTTGAATGAAGAAGTGAAAAAATATGACGCTGAATTCATGGAGAAGAACAAGGGAACATTCTTATGTGATGTGATGAATCTAAAGTCTGAGAAGGAAGCCAAAGAGTTACCAAAAGCCTCTAACGGCAGACCGGATAGCGTTTATCAGTATTTGTATTACAAGGAACATTTTTTTGATGGGATCAATTTTAAAGATGAACGTTTGCTCAGAACTCCATTCTTCGATGACAGGATCAAACGTTATTTTGAAGGCGTGATTATGACACATCCAGATACTTCCATTGTGGAAGTGGATCGTATTTTAAGTAAATGTTCCAAGGACAGTATGATCTATAACAGTTTGATCGGATATTTTACCTACAAGTATGAGCAAAGCAAGATCATGGGTTTTGATAAGGTTTTCGTACACATTGCAGATAAATACATCCTTTCCGGTAAAGCAAGTAAGGTCTACACACCGGAGACCGTTAGTAAGATCAAGGAGCGCGTTGACATTATGCGAGGTTTGTTATTGGACGCGAAGGTAGCCGAGCTCTACATGATCGATACAACTTACGGTAAGCAAGTGATGAAAATGGGATTTGATACAGCAAAGACAAGCAAGAGTGTGACAGATCTCTACTACAAGAATGTGGAAAAGCTTACTCCAATGTTCAAGACCTTGTATTCGGTAGAAGCAAAATACACGGTGCTGGTCTTCTGGGCATCTGATTGTGGCCATTGTCAGACTGAGATCCCAAAACTACAGGAGAATTTAAATACGATCAAAGGCAAGATCGACTTTAAGGTATTTGCTGTACAAACCAAAGAGGAATTTGAAGACTGGAGAAAATTCATTATTAAGAACAAACTTGAATTCATCAACGTGTTTGACCCTGTGCATCTAAATAATTTGAAAGAGCGTTTCGACATCTATTCCACCCCTGTGATCTACATTCTCGATAAGGAAAAGAAGATCAAGGCGAAAAGGCTCAGTGCCGATCAGACACTCGACATGCTAAAGATGATGGATTCATTTGACAAGAAGCAGAGCAAGTGATCAGAGTGAAGGGTCTTCCTTCTTAAGTAATTTTATATCCTCATTCAGTTTTAGAACGGCCGGCAGGTCTGTTCCATCATACATTCCTCTTATTCTGCCTTTTTTATCGATCAGCAAAAGCATTTCACTGTGAAGAAAACCTTCTGCACTTCCATCATCTTCTAAGGCATTTACCAGGTAACTTTTGAGCGCCAGATCATAAATTTGTTTTTTATCTCCGGTAAGAAAATGCCACTTCCCTTTTTTTGCCTTGTACAGATCGGCGTATTGTTTTAAAACTTCAACCGTATCATGTTTGGGATTGACACTGTGAGACAGGATCAGAACGCTGTCATCTTTATCAAACGCTTCTTGTACTTTGTTTAAATTCTTGCTCATTTCAGGACAAATGCTTTCACACGTTGCGAAAAAGAAATTGGCAACATAGATCCGATCTTTTACGAGTTCATTTGTCACCTTCTCGCCATCCTGATCGACAAAATTGAATTGCCCTATCGTGTGAAAAAGCGTATCTCCATTCACCTCTTTTTTATCTCCATAGACAGGAAGTACTTTTGTCGGTTTTACCTTGGAGCAGGATAGGAAAGCGAAGACGAATAGAATTCCTGCCAGTAGTTTAATGTGCTTTGATCTCATTGTTGTTCAATATTTTTTGTTTTTCTTCTTTTAAACGCAAGTGTCTGTATTCATCGATAAGCCTTTTTATTTCCGCGGCATATCTGCCGTCATAATAACCTCTGATACTATTGTTGGCATCTATCAGGGCAATGTAACCCTCGTCTACATAGTAAGGTTTATTCTTAAAATAGGTTTTATTGATACTATCGAATTGATTCGCTGCAATTGTGAGAAAAGTGAGGTTTGTTACATTTTTAAATTTATCAAGTTCCAATTGTGGTTTGGGTTTCTCGCCGGACGAACTACAAACAATAAAAACGGGGATCTCTTTTATTTTTTCGTACTTATAACTGAAATATTCGCTTAGTCCTAAAAAACGGTAACCTTCTTTTTCATATGTATCTTTTATGAATTGAATGGCAAAGACCGGAGTTTTATCCCTGTCCATTTCAAATGGTTCAATGCTGTCTTTGAAAACAGAAAATGTATTCATGACCTGATAAAAGGATGTATCTCCCTTTTTAATGACGGTCTTGGGTCCGTAGTAATTAAGACGATATGAATTGATCGATCCAGATTCCAGAATGATCCACATCATGGAAGGCAAAGCAATGATGAGTAAGAGAAGCCATTTTTTATTTTTCATATTGCTTTTAAATGAGACACAAAGATATAAAAATACCCCGGTTCATTGCTGAACAGGGGTATAGTTTGGATTTGGAATATTATTCGATGATCAGTTTTCTTGTTGAATTTCGCTGACCGATCCTTGTCTTGACGATATAAACTCCTGAGTTCAATTCTTCTAATGAAATTTGTGTATCAATTAGAGTTGAATTTCCAAGATCCGTTCTTTTTTCCATCTTGCCAGTGCAATTGTAAATTTCTATTGTTCCGTTTTCTCCGGAATTGTTCTGAAGGTGAACATAAAAAGAGGTTTTAGCAGGATTCGGGAAGATCTGATACGTAGCGTCAAAGTTCTTTTCATTTAATCCGGTAAGAACAGCATTGTTCACTTTGATCTTATTTGTGTAACTGATCGTTGGCGTTCCAACAGATTCTGATTCCTTTTCATAAGAAACCGTCATTAATGGAAATTTCTGACTGCTGCTGTAATAATTGTATTCGGTTGAAATGATCGTGTTGGTATAAGAAATAGCAGGCACATACAATATGATTGTTTGTGTCATTTTGGTTTGAAGAATGCCCGGTACCGGGAAATTTCCGGGTAGTGTAATAGTTCCGGTGCCGCTTCCTAATGTTGTAATTGTTCCTGTAGCCGTCCCTGTCATTCCACTAATGCTTAAGGTGCCTCCTGTAACATCGGTTAAGCTGTAGCCCATAGCAACGGGCCATTGAGCAGCAATGGCTGTGTTGGTATAAGAAAGTATAAGTCCGGTTGGCTGATCCATTCCTACGATCTCAAATTGATTTGTTGGAGTTGGTACCGATTTCCAATAGAGTTTATCGCCTCCCTGAATTTCAACCAAGGTTGTTCCGGGAAAATTACTTGCGCTTGGAACTGATCCTGCAGGTGAATAAGTGCTGATGGTGTTCACTGTAGTTTGTGTAAAGGGAGTGAAATTCCAGCTTTGTCCTGCTCCGGTATTTTTCGGAACGACACCAACCGAGTCATAAAATTTCCTGGAATAAGTATCTCCGGTCACCGGTTCATTAAAGGCTGCCGTAAGTGTTTGGGATTTTAAACTTGAACAAAGTGCTACAGTTAAAAGTGTTAAGTAGATTTTTTTCATATGTATTGTTTTTTAGTTTATTCCTTAATTAATTTTTTACGCACAATTCCTTTGTTGGTTTTTAATTCAGCCATATAAACTCCTTTTGCCAGTTTGCTTGTCGCTAGACGATCAGCGTTTTCAACGTACATCACTTCCTGACCAATGGAATTGATCAGTCGGATTGAAAGTACCTGGAATGAGGTTGAGTGGATATTAATTTCTTCGCTGGTTGGATTCGGATAGATAAGTACAGAAGCCGGATCCACTTGTTGTTCATTGATGCCGATCACAAAGTTATTTTTGTTCCCTAATACTTGAGCGGTAATAGTTGGAGAGCCGGAACCACTAATACTTATTGATTGATAATTGATCGAGAGAATTGGAAATTTCTGTGATGCATCATACCAGGCGTAGGTGGTTTGTTTCATTGTCCCTCCGATTATGAGTGCACTGAAATTCGTGTTCTGAATACTTTTCACTCGTAAAACATTATTGTAAACGCCACCATTCGGTAATACCAGTGTCCCGCTTCCGTCTGCAATGACGGTTGCATTTCCACTTGCAGTTCCGCTGAGTGAAAAAGTGAAGGCTCCACCAAAATTATCTGTGATCACATTTCCGAATGTGAAAGGATAACGCATATTCACCGCAGTATTACTGAAGTTCATAGTAATAGAGGAGGAGTTGATCCCTTGAAATTCAGTTTGGGTGGAAGGACTGCTGACCGATTTATAAAATGTATTGAGTGCTCCTGATTTTTGGACGATGGTGCATCCTGCATAATTGGTAGAAGCCGGTACTGCACTTGGATCTACATATGCGGAAGTAATGATATTACCACTTGCCAAAAGATTATTGTAGGTCCACAACGTATTGGCCCCTGTTAAACCTACATTTAATCCTAGTGTATAATAGGAAGTATCAACCACGTAAGCTTTATTGGTATCTCCCACAACAGGCTCAAATGCTGCCTTTGTCATGACCAAAGATTGTGCTCCGGCCGAAATGGAATAAACGATCGAAAATAAAAGTAGAAGTTTTCTCATATATCAAATAAAACTAAAATTAAT
>DAORJH010000140.1:0-6659 GCA_035438925.1 Bacteroidia bacterium
AGTTTCAAAATTCACACCGGCGCCTGCGCTTACCGGAGTGTCTGTTACATATATCCCTTTTGAATTATTTTCGTACCAGGCGCCTTCAGCAAATAAAAGCAAATTGGAGTTTTGCGAAAAAAGAAGTCGGTATTCGATCGTTGGGATCATATAGGAGGAAGCAAAAATACTCTCCTCATCAAATCCTCTCAATGTCTTGAAACCTCCAATACGGTATAATTCATTTTTAAAAAGATCTGAACTGCAGTAAATGCCGGCTGTTTGAACTCCAAGTCGTATCACATTGTTTTTCTGCAGTGGAATATAGGCGCTGAATTCCAATTCTCCTTGAAACTGGTCAGATAATGTATTCACTTTTTCATAAGCGAGTGGATTTACTTTTGGATTTTTCCGAATACTTCTTCGTCCTGCCTGCGAACTGATATTCATCGAAATTCCTTTTCGTGGATTGAAACGATAATTAAGATCTTCAAGTAGAACAGCCACTCCATACGAGCTTGTTCTTATGTCAGCATATTCCGGAAGTATGGTTATTGCACTTAAGCCATAGGTTGAGATCAGGTCCGAGCTTCTTTGTTTGTAGAACACTTTGAAATTATTAAGTCCTTTGAAATAGTATTGAATTCCGATACTGTTATGAATGTCAATGAATGTGGTGTCTTTTCTGTAGATCTTTATTGCATAATCTGTACCTACCGGTGTTCCGAATAGATAGGGATAGATCATTCTTCCTCTGAAATCTTGGGTCTGTGTTTGCAATCGTCTCCATTCCAGATCAAAAGTTTCTCCGTTCCTGAAAACCCCGTTCACCACTTTTAGTTTAACATCTCCGGTGATCACCGTTTTTTTTGTGTTGGCATCGGGCAAAAGACCTACGATCCCGTCAAATTGAGAGGCATTCTTTTTATCAATATTCAATCTTAGTTTGCTGCCGTGATCGGTCAATCGTGTTTCCGGCGCTTGCTTCTCAATGATAAATGGCAACTGACGACATTTTTGTGAAATGGAACGTATGGCAGATTCATCGTAACGCATTCCTTCTTTAATGGATAAATATTTGAAAAGGAATTTTCTGTTGACCATGCTCGTTCCGATTATTTGTATTGAATCGATTTTGAATAACTGACCCGGACTTACATTCCAGATGGCACTGAACTGATCTTCATTCACCTTGATGCTGTCTAACTTCACTGCTGCAAATGGATAACCATTGTTTTCGTAATAAGCGATGATCTTTTCCATGCTTCTGGCAACTTCAGTGTACTTGAAAGGTTTCTGTACGAACATTTTCTCACTGATCCCTAATTTGGATGCGAGTCCGGGGTTCAGATTTCCTATTCCTAATTTTGCTGTTTTGTATCTTGCTCCTTCGCTCACCTGGACTTTTAAATTGTTTTGATCTTCGATGATGCTATCAGCCGAAGCAAGTAAATATCCTTTTTGTCTTAGGGTGAAAAGTACATTACTAAGCTCTTTTTTAGCAGCCTCTTTTGTATTGAACTTTTTACGGTAATTGAGTTTTTTAAGTTCTTTCGAATTCCCTCCGTCTATTTCAAGTGCATATGCCTGCCCGAACGTATTCAAAGTCAGAATGACAGTGAAAAGAAATAAATATAGTATTCGGCGCATCAAAATTAATAACGTAAAAATAGATTATTAGTATATTATTTGTAATTTGGTGAGATGAAAATACAGTTAAATTCAATGCATTTATTCAATAAGATCTCTTTTATTGGATTGTTGTGCTTATCTTCTTTTTTAATGAAATCGCAGAGTCCGATCTCGCTTTCTAATTCGAATATGCCCGGCAGTGGTGATACATTAAGATACAGTACGGCTCTTAACAGTTCACTTGGGTCATATACCCAAACCGGAACGAATTTTACCTGGAATTTTTCTTCTTTGATACCTATTAATCAAGGAGTGAGAAGTTATAAGAACGCAATACAAACGCCATATGCCCTCTTTTTTTTAAATTTCGGAGAATATGGCGAGAAAGTTGCCGATACCCTTGGTGCAGGACCTTTGACATTGACCAATTATTACCTCTTTTATAAAAAGCAAACACTTCCTGTGAGTGCCTATATTTCAGATGGGGCTGGGATCACCTTCAGCGGAGTGCCGGTTCCGAATTATTATTCGGATAAAGATGAGCTCTATCATTTTCCAATGTCCTATCCTAAATATGACAGTACTACCTTTAAGTTTGCTACAATGGGATCTACATTGATCCCTATTCAGTATTCAAAAACCGGCTCAAGGGTCACTAAGGTAGACGGATGGGGTACTGTCACTACTCCTTATGGTACTTCTGCCTGCCTGCGCCTCATCACTACACAATACTCTCAGGATTCGATCAAGAATAACCTATTTCCTTTTCCTCTAGGATTCCCAAACAACCAAAGAAGTTATCAGTGGCTCACCACTGGAAGTAAGATCCCATTTTTAGAGATCAATGGCAATCTTGTGGGAAATACCTATTCTGTTACACAGATCAGATACAGGGATGTAGCCAGAACAATTACAGGTATTGATAATAAAGTGCTTGATTCAGAACAACTTGCCTTGTATCCAAATCCGGCCTCTGATGTATTGAACTTGCCTTTTGTTTTGAATGAAAGTGCAGAAGTACTTATTTACTCTCAGGAAGCTAAGCTTGTAAAAAGGTTGACTTTGGAAGGTAAAGTCAATGAGTTCCTCGCTGTTAATGTATCAGAACTGTGCAAGGGAATTTACATTATCCATCTTAAAACGGATACTAACAAAACGGTTTTTAAATTTATCAAAGAATAAGTTTCAAAAAATAAATTATTGCTTTAAATTAGCCTAAAATAAAATCAACTATGTCACATCATAACGATCATCATTCAGAAGAAAAGAAACCTGTTTCTTTCACAGTTCCCCTTATTTTAGGTCTTGTAACGCTTACTGCGATATTGTCGTTAGTTAGCCTTGGAGATCCATGTCATTGCAAGGAAGCTTGTGCTTCTGAATGCTGCGCAGCTGAAGGGCATGAAAAATCAGGTTCTGCTCATGGAGAAGAAGCTCCTGCATCTGCTGAAAAGGCAGCTCCGGCTGAACACGGTGGTCATTGATCTTTGATCAAATATTAGATAAGCTGTTCAATGAACAGCTTTTTTTTTGTGATGATCTGAGTTAATAGATGATTTAAGTGCAAAGTTCAATTCGAACCTATCGCATCAACACCATTTTACCGAAGTCCTTCACGAAGAATTTATCGGCGCCACTTGATGATTTTTCAATGCTTTCCCCATTGAGTTTGGAAACAACGCGGTACAAGTAAACACCATTTCCTAAACGGTCTCCATACATATCTCTGCCATCCCAGGCATAGTCAGTAATATTTCTACCAATATGCAAATGACCTAATTCTTCCCTCGTTATCTCTTTTACGATCTTTCCAGTAATGGTCATGATCTGAATGGTGAATACTTCCGGCAGATCGCTTCCTGTTAAGGTGAAAACAAAACGGGTACTGGTAGTAAATGGGTTTGGATAATTCATCACATTGGTGATGGTTGCCTTATTCTGAACTTCAAATTGCACCTGGTAATTTTGTGTTCCAGAGCGATTCGCACTCCTGTCTTTTGCTGTTACAACCAATGTGTATTTGCCATCGACATTCAGTGTGGGATTGTAATTGATGGTACAGCTATTCTTTGGTAAACTGGCGGGAGTGAATTGAAGATCTTTTGCAAAAAATAATTTTTGTGCGCTGCTTTGTCCGGGATAAAAAACACTCACTGTAAATGCAGCAGTATCGTTCAGTTCAAGGAATTTATTTTCATCCTTTAATGAAACAAGAATGTTTGGTTTTGCGGAAACAATATCTCCATTGAGAATACGCACACCATCGAAAGTCACATCAAGCAAAGGATTGGTGATATCTTTGGTAACCTTAAAAGGCCATCTGCCAATATTGTTGAATTGATATTGTTCGTATTGGTATTTTGAATGGCCTGTTGGATTCACATGGATCCAAAGTGCATTGTTTCCAGCTAACTGATAACTGTTGATCCTTACTGTATCTACAATGATCTGTCCCGGAACAAATGGTTTTGGTTTTAAAGTATGCTGCAGAGGTATTGAATTTCGACCGTTGTCTTCTATCCAGTATGTCACAACCAAACTGTCCTCGAAATTCTTCACACCCACATTTTCTATTGGAAAAAGTAAAGTTACCTTGTCGCCTTCCTGCAACGTGTCATTGATGCCGGCAAAACCTTTTAAAGGATTTAAAGCGCATTCCGGGGCTTCGTCATAAAGTACCTGCCATCTTTTTAATTGTGGGGCTGTGGTGTACACAGGATCCTTCATAAAAGCAATGAGTTTAAGATACGGGTAAACCGAAGCGTTCGCGTAAGCATCGAGATGAATAACATCCATGCTATCCTTCGGAAAGGTTTTTAATGTGTCGATTTGACCGTTCTTTTTGATCCCAACAACTTTTAAAATTGTTGTGTCGCCTGCTCCTGCATCCACACTTTTTATTCGCCAATGCAAACTGTTCCATTTTGAAGAAGGACCAATGATCTCTGAGGCGATATATCCGTTCTTCCATCTTGTTTGAATACTGTCGTAAAGCCAGATCGTATTTCTTTTATTGATTCCCTTTACTTCATGTCCCTGACCAGCCAGCATTCCTTTTTTTCCGAAAAGAATATAAGGAACTGTATCCGCTGTTGTTCGTATGCTTACGGCACCAATTTTTTCAAAAGCTGTATAAAGTGAATTCGCATAGGTGCTGATCCGTGCATTGCTGTCCACTAATTCACCTAAGGTGTAGGCAAGCACATAGTTATTATTAGGGACAGAATTATTGAGGAAATTCTCAATATCCTGTTTCCAGTTAGTAGCTCCACAATAGCTTTGTTTTCCAAAGCTGTAATAACCCAATGCATTATCCTGGCAATGACAATTATTGAATGGGCCTGGTTCAGGACCTGGAACAAGGTCGGTGCTTGGTATCCAAGGTAGACCACTGATGGAATCGAAGACAACAAAGTTCCAACCGTTAGGTGCACAACCCCATCCACCCATAACGATATTATTCACAAAATAACTGATATTGGTTGGAGCGATGTAAGGATAAATCGCATTTCTGCAGGAAATACTATTCTTGCTGTTTTCAAAAGCAAAAAGTCTTTCTGTTTTTTTATACTTCACAAATTGGTAACCATCATTTTTGAATTGATTGAAATGAGCCTGTGCCCATCCTCGTTTAGTGTTGATGGTCTGAAAAGAAGATTCTTTCCATAGAAATCCACTTGTAGGGGATGTGCTGTCCCTGCTCACTCTCCAGAAATAAACGGTGCTGTCTTTAAAGGGAAGATTGACATTCCATTCAATGACTCCGCCTTTGGAAGTGATGAGGGTAGATTGAAAAGGATTAGAGAATTTATCATTGGTATCGATCTGAATTCGGTATTTGTTAAGTGGAGCGAATGGATCTGTAGTAGAAGCTTTCAGCGTAATTGTTGTGGTCTTTGGTACTACTGCATATTTATAAGGGTAGACTGGGAGAATATCTCCACCGGGAATGAAAAGATCTACCGTGCCGATCGTTGTGTTGTTAGTTTCCAGACTTTCGCTTACTTCGTTGTAATCATCAATTTTCACTTTGAATTTATTCAATCCTATTCCACGGCTGAAATCGATGAGCATATAAAAATTGATCTGATCGCGAAAGTAGGGACCTAATTTTCTTTTGTAAACGGTTGCCGAATCTCCATTTGGGTAGTAACGTTCAACACGAACGAAGATAGAATCCTTAACTGCCATTCCCATGTTTCGGTAATCAATTTTTATTCCAACAGAATCAGTATACTTTTTAAGGTCGAAGCTTATATCGCTGTTCTTTAAGATATAATCCGGTTTTGTTCCAACGGAAACTCTGACTGCAGGATCTCCGTGCAATGTCATGTCCAGCGCAGTGAATTTTGTGATCAGGTCTCCGTTATTTGCGGTTTGTATGGCACTTTCTCTTGTAATATCACCAATGCCTTTGTTGTAACGTGTGGCGCTTAGCGCCCTGTAAAAATTGGTGGTATAATAGTTGAGAGAATGTACAAAACCAACAGAAGTAGAAGCGAGGAAACCAATACTTCCTTTTTGTGAGGCAAAAACAAATCGTTCACTTACCGATTTCCTGCCGAAAATATGAATGTTTCCCGAATAACAGGAATTGGCAATAACAAAAGGATAGCGAGATGCATTGTTGTATTGCTCCGGATCGTCGATAGCCTGATCGAATCCCTGATCGGACCCGTGTCCAAAAAAATTGATCAGCCCGGCACCGTTACTGATGGCATTTTTAATACTATCACTGATGTTGATCTGAATAGGAGCTGTTGTGTTTTTCCTGAAGGTAAGTGTATCGCCTCCGTAGAGTGTGTCGGTGATGATGGTACCGTAATTCTTCATGAAGCCGGAGAGTGTTGCTGTTAACGATTCATCGGCACCTCCCACAAAATGCAGAACTCTTTTTTTCCATTCTGCAGGAGGAGAAGATTCGTGTTGTTGCACCTTTAATAAATAATTGCTCACTTCCGCATCGTTATACGCAGAGAGTCTGCCTATCGGAATTTCCGGAACAAAACTATTATATGTTGGAGAAAGAGCACTTGCGAGCAGATTAT
>DAORJH010000141.1:0-6630 GCA_035438925.1 Bacteroidia bacterium
GTGGTTCTGAACAAAGCTTTTGTATTTTAATGACCGGAGTAAAACTAAGTACAGAAAGCAGAATGAGAATGGAAACGATGGTACGCACCAACGATGGATTTGAAATTAGTGAAGTAGATTTGAAATTAAGAGGGCCCGGTGATATAGAAGGTACTCAACAAAGTGGCATAACAGACCTGAAACTGGCTGATCTGGCCCGTGACGGACAGATATTACAGATGGCAAGACAGAGTGCTTCCTTTTTACTCGATGAGGATCCGGATCTGGTTCAGGAAAAAAATCTTCCAATATCATTAAAACTCAAGACAATCTCAGAAAACAAAAAAGATTGGAGCAAAATTGGTTAGAATTTAAAAAATACCTAATTTAAACAAATTGAAAATTTTAACTAATACACAGGAATACAAAGCCAATCATTGTACAGTTCGTTACTATCCTGAAGGGATTCTCATCTCTACACTAGCAGATGATGTAGAATTAAGTATAGAGGATGTTATAGATCAACGAAAATTATATTATGAATTGACGAAGGGTCAGCCCCACGTAATCTTGGTAATTGCAGGTCATCATACTTCTGCAACAAAAGAAGCCAGGGATTATGCTGCCACCCACCCGGTACCCGGAAGATTGGCAGAGGCTATTATCATCAAATCCATGTCTGTGCGTATTCTGGGGAATGTTTACATCAATTTTCACAAACCAACTGTACCCACGAAAATGTTCAATAAGGAAGAAGATGCGATTGAGTGGTTAAGTAAATTCTTAAAAATCGACAAGAATAAACTTCTTGCTTGAAATTAACTCAGGATCTTTGAAATGGTCCTTGTAATAATTTTGAGATCAGAAAGTAGTCCGGAATCATTGATATATTTCTTATTCAATTCCAATTTCGCTGGCATTACTTCATGGATATAGGTCGCTTCGGGATCTTTGCTTGTCGCCAATAATTCATTCTCATTGAAATATTCGATGGAAGCAAAATCCGTTATTCCGGGTTTTACCTGAAGTACCTTGCGTTGTTCTTCATTATAGAGATCGACGTACTTTCTAACTTCCGGACGAGGCCCCACCAGACTCATGGTGCCAAATAGAACGTTGAGCAATTGTGGAAGTTCATCTAATTTATACTTCCTTAAATAATATCCAATGCTTGTTACTCGTGGGTCTCTTCCTCCTACAGTCAGCAATCCGGCTTTATCGGCATTCTTTCGCATGGTTCGGAATTTAAATAATTTAAAATCCTTGCCGTTCTTCCCTACCCTGCTCTGCAAATAAAAAACAGGGAATCCACTTCCAATTACAATTAAGAAGGATATTATTAAAAAGAAAGGAGAAAGGATCATTAATCCAATAAAAGAAAGTACAATATCAAAGATCCTTTTCATTTCTTGCTCATCCCAGTACTTTCGCAATACTATCTGCAACTGCTTTCACTACGCTTCGCACCTGATCGTCTGTAAGATCATAATAGAGAGGTAATGTGATCTCGCGACTAAAATTATCGTAGGTCGTTTTATAATCATCGATCGAATAACCTAATGCCTTATAGAAACTCATGCAAGGTACGGGAATGAAATGCACGTTAACACTGATCTCCCTTTCAAAGATCTCCTTGATGATCTCATCACGTTGTGCTTCATTGATGCCACGTATTCTTAATGGAAAAAGATGGTAGGAACTTTTTCTGTTGGTGTCTTCAAAAATAGGAAGTTCTAATTTCGGTACACTTTTTAAGAGGGAAAGATACAATGTAACGATCTCTTTCCTCCTTCTCAAATTATCACTTTCATACCTTTCCAGTTCTATCAAACCAATCGCCGCCGCTATATCGGTCATATTGCATTTATATCCTGCTTCCACAATATCATACCGCCAGTTTCCTCGCTGTGTTTTCGCCAATGCATCTTTGTTTTGTCCGTGTAAAGTTTTAACACAAAGTTCCTGATAGATCTGTTGATTACTAAAGATGCTCTCATCAAAATTCAAAGCTACTGCTCCCCCTTCCGCTGTAGATAAATTTTTGACGGCATGAAAAGAGAAAACACTTACATCACATAATGATCCTGTTTTCTTTCCATTTAAACTCGCACCAAAACTATGGGCCGCATCACTCAAGACCAAGATCCTTCCCAGCTTCTTCTGATTCTCACTTTTCGCGACGAATTTATTTCTGTAGGCTTCTACCAATTGATTGATCACTTCGTACTGACAAGGCATGCCCCCAAAATCAACCGGCATGATCACTTTTGTATTTTCATTGATCTTCTCACTGATCTCACTCACATCAATATTAAAATCATCGTAGTTCACATCTACGAAAACAGGCTTGGCTCCACAATGCATGATCACATTCGCAGTGGCACTGTAGGTATAAGCAGGTAAGATCACTTCATCGCCCTCTCCTACTCCATACCATCGCAGCATGATCTCTAGTCCTGCTGTAGCACTATTCAAACATAAAGTGGCCTTATTTCCACAGTAATCCGTGATCCTTCTTTCGAATTCCTTTGTGCGTGGACCCGTTGTGATCCATCCGCTCTTTAGCGCTTCAACAACTGCGTTGCAGATCTTGTCATCAATTCGAGGAGGTGAAAATGGCAGCATAGTAGTATTGTTTATCTAATATCGTAAATAATTCGAACCATGAAGTGAATCCTTCTAAGAATTATTGACAAGTTATTGAAGAAGGACAGTCAGGTTCAATCGATTATCCGGCAATCAAAGAATATTCACCTGCGTGGCCCCAAATCCATATTCTTTATAGGAAGCATCATGGTAAGTAATTCCCTTCGTCGTTTTTAAGATCTGAAGGATCTCTTGCTTCAGTCTGCCACTACCAACGCCGTGAATAAAAACGATCTTCTTCATATTGGTTTCAATCGCTTTGTCCAGTTCTTTCTCAAATCGCTCTAATTGCACATTCAACTTATCGTAACTGCTCATGCCTGCACTTTCTTTCACCAATTCTTCTATATGTAGATCCACTTCCTTTTCAAGCGATTTCAAGAATTCCTTTTTTCCTTTTGAAACGGAAGAGGTCGTTTTGAATTCCTTTATGCTTTTGATGCGTTTGATGTCTTCTTCATTCAATGACTGTGGAATCTCCTTCGTGGATAAAAACTCTTCTTTCAAAACAAAACCATAAACAGGATGCTTGAACTCATCGTGCTGAATTGTGTTTTCGGTCTGAAAAGTCTTTTCTGTGAGATAGAGTATCTCAGCTAGCGGAAGCTGCGCTTTGAAATGTCCGTTCTTATAAAGGATGGTGTCGATCTTGTGATAATTGTACTCCTTAAAATAAGGCAACTTGACTTGCTTTAGCAATGCCTTTTGATAAGATCCCAATTCGCCGTGCTTCA
Organism: Bacteroidia bacterium; assembly: GCA_035438925.1. Lineage (GTDB taxonomy): Bacteria > Bacteroidota > Bacteroidia > B-17B0 > Aurantibacillaceae > Aurantibacillus. The sequence continues at coordinate 3,360 of DAORJH010000141.1, forward strand.
GCGTTTGATAATACTCGCCGTCCTTGACTGAATACGTATACATCAATTGAAAAGCAGAAGCATTGAAAAGATAGATCCTGTATTCGTTGACCAACAGATTCAATTCATGATCCGGCTCTATAATAAAATAGATCGCATCTGCCTCTCCGGCTTCCGTACTCATTTCAATATTTTCTCTGTCCTTGTCCAGGATCAATTCTGTATGAATTGGAACCAATTCTTTTGCCGCATAGGGAATTTCAAATCCATCGCTCATTTCCACAAAAACAGTTTTGCTGTCTTTGATGCGAGTCACAACTCCTTCCCCCTTTTCATTCAGGAATCTTACTTTATCTCCTATCCTTAATTTCATACTTAAAATATTTTCTCGTACGCTCCCTCTTTAGCCGTATCGTAATAAGAAAGCCCAAATTTACTGCAAATTCTTCGTGAATTGATCTTTGCTCTCCTGTCATTTGAGCCATCGCTTATAATAAGCACATTTTCTGGTAAAATTTGCACCAATTCCTCTGTTAACTGAAAGTTTTGACTGAGAACAAGTGCGTATGGTTTCACTCCCTGAAATGAAAGCGCTTTTCCTTCTCCGGATAGATAAAGAAATTCCCTCCTTTTGAAATTGACATAATTGAAATCAAGCACCTGAACATTCGGATGATTAAAAGAAATGAAATGTCGCTTCAGGTGATAATCATAATGGATGCTGTCAATTGCCTGCATGATCACCTCTGTCTTGTTCTTCACAGCACTTACTGAATTTTTCTTTATTTGATAGACCGTTACACTGCAATTATTCTTCGCGTGATAAGAGATAATTATAGAATTCACTTCCCAGAAAAAGACCAGTACAATAGACAGAACAGCATAACGAAAAGATCTTCTGTAAAAGCAAATACTGATTAACAACAGAAAAAGACTCATAAAAAAAGCGTCCTTCAGATCAAAATCTATGCTATCCAGATACCCGAATTCAGGGTGATTGAATAAGGTGATGAATTCAGTTAAAAGACAAACGATACCGTTGATGATGATCGAAATGAAGTTAAGCTTGAACAAAAGCAAGAAGGCCAATATCATAATGAGAAAAGTAGCCGGAACCACAATCAAATTACTCAATGCAAACCAGATCGGAAATTGTTTGAAATAGAACAGTGTGAAGGGAAGGGTGCCGATGGTTGCAGCAATAGAAGTGAGCACACTTCCTCGGATGAGCAGATGAATTCTGTTTTCTGCCGGCCAAAACTTTTCGAATTTCGGAATAAAATAGATCATGCCCAGCAAGGCGCAATAGCTTAATTGAAAACCAATATCCAAAATCAGATTCGGATCAAAATTCAACATCACAAAAGCAGATACAAATAAAAGATTGATGGTGTTCTTCGGATTGCCGGTAAAAAAGATCCTTCCGACGCCAAATAGATTAAACATGAGCACCGCTCTAACGATAGGAGCTGAAAAACCGGTGATGAGAGCAAGCATCCATAATCCCATTGTTACAAAAGTGAATTGTAACAGTGGGAATCGTTTTTTTCTATCAACAAAACCAAACAGAAAAGAGAGTAGAAAATAGAAGAGACCAACATGCAGACCGGAAACAGAAAGCACATGCAAAGTACCGCTGTGCGAGAACGCATTCATTAATTCCCTGTCAATTTCATCGTCGTATCCAGTTAGCAATGCAGAACAAACAGCAATTGAAACAGGGGAAAGATCGCTTGAATGCAAAACAGAAAGTACATATTCTTTCGCTTTCAAGCCGTAGTACCAAAGTGAGGAAATTCTTTTTGAGTCGGATAATACTTCAAATGAATTGCTATCGACAAAACAAATATGCTGAATGTGCTTTAATTCCAGTGATCTTTTATGATCAAATTCATGGGGATTCATAGGAGGATCCGGTCCTACAAGTTTCGCCTGAAGCAAGAGATCGTCTCCTGCTTTCAACTCATTCACTTTTTTCGACTTTCGTAAATAAGCGATCACTTCTCCTGATGAAGCAAGGAATTGCTCCTTTACTTTTACAGCATTGACCTTTAGAATGAATTTTATCGTTTTTTCCTTTTCAACAGGCAGTTCATTCACCGTAACAAGAAGTTGAGAATTGATGCCGCTGCCTGTAAAATGACTGTAATGGTTAGCAATATTCTGAACCTTGTTTGAATTGACCAATAATATTCCGTACGAGATCAAAAATACATCGGTCAGGATCATAAAGATCACTCTTACTATTCTCTGTTGATTCTCAAAGAACATCAAGGTGAAAGCAAGTAAAAAAGACAGAAGTGCTACTTGGTTGATAGCTTTTTCAATAAGGAAAAAAAGTCCTAGTAGAATTCCCATCGCAAAAGGAAGGAAGATCCTCAAAAACGGTATGCTTTTAAAAACGTTCATTCACTCAAAAAAAATCCCGTCTAAGAATTCTTAGACGGGATCTTTAATTAATCGATGATTTATTCGATCACCAGTTTTCTGCTCATAACGGCACCATTAACACTCATATTTACAAGGTAGATACCTTTGCTTAATTGCTGACCTTTATTTATTTCAATGTTGTGTTCTCCAGGTTGCAATTTGTATTCAGTTGCAGGCAATACATTTCTTCCTGTTACATCCATCACATTCACTTTTACGTTGGCCGCATCTGATAATACAAACATCAAATTAGCCTGACCTGTAGTTGGGTTTGGCGCCATTCTGAAAGAGATACTCTTGGTAAGATCATTTACACCATTTGGATCAGAGAAAATGATATCATCCAAATAGAAACGATTACCAAATCCAACTCCACCAACATCTTCCTGGAACATGAAACGAACCATTACACTAGAATAACCTGTGTAAGGGAACCAGTTTGGATGGTTGTAAATATCTTCCGTTTTCCATTCGCTTGCTTGAGGAACATAAGGAATTGCGGAAACTCCTCCAGAACCATTTTGCATTGTAGCTGCTGTTAAACCAATAATGGTTTGCCATGTTCCACCACAATCTTTAGAACCTTGAACTTCGAACTTGTCATTATTGCTTGCACTTGCTCTAGCATATGCATATTTGAAGGTAAATACAGTATTGTTTGTCAATAATTGTGGATTGATAATTGGCATTTGCAAATAATCAATGTGATTTGCAAAATCAGCAATACCATTTATATAGAATGAATTGTTTCCTTCAATGGCACCCAGAGATGTTTGTTCCCAGGTAACCGATCCACCATTTGGGTTCACTATTTGCCAATTTGCAGGGATTGGTCCTCCTTCAAAACTTTCGAAATAATTAT
>DAORJH010000142.1:0-6610 GCA_035438925.1 Bacteroidia bacterium
AACACAGTTAGATAATGTGAACTACGGTGAATTTGTGATCTCTGCTTTGAATGGATATCCTTTCAGTGCAAAATTACAGGCCTACTTACTTGATGAAAACGGAACAGTGATCGATTCCCTTTTTGTGAACGGATCAAATGTGCTCAGTCGTGGGAATCTTGATAATCAGAATGTGGTTGTTTCATCTACAAGTACAACATTAAGAATTCCGTTGGATGAAAAGAAGATCGAGAGTCTCAAGAAAAGCGATCAGGTTCGTCTTGAAACGTATTTCATTATGCCTCCGAATCCTCCGGATATAAAGATCTATGAAAATTACACTATAGATATTGGCATTGTTGCTGAGTTGAATTACAGAGCCAAACGAAAATGAAACTAAAAGCGACACATTTCATTCTGTTTTTATTATTCTTTACGGCTGCAATAAAGGCACAGTACAATACCGCATTCACAAAATATGATGGTGCCGGCAGGAGTGTTTCAGCCAATCTTGATTTTGATGCAGGTAGTAACGGGATGAACAATTCACTTATTAATAGATTGGTTTGGGGTGGATATATAGATGATGATTTGAAAAAGTCTTCAGAAAAGTATTTGAAGGCTAAAAACAATCTGGGGGTTAATCTTTCTTACGATGTCAGTGCTTTTTTGAAGGGTGGGAAGAAATTCGACCTGCTTATAGAGGTAAAGAATCAAGAAATACTGAACGCAACGTATACCGGCGATTTTTACAATCTGATGTTCTATGGAAATAAGTCGTACAAAGGAAAAACAGCGAACTTAGCAGGAAGCAATGTGAATGCACTTCGTTTTCAGGAAGTGAAATTCGGTACTATTCTTCATCATTTTGATTCAATTGCAAAGATCGGCATGTCTATTTCCTTATTAAAAGGAGAGCAATTATTCTACCTCAAGGCGAATAAGAATTCAAGTTTGTTCACTTCAAGCGATGGCAGTGAGATCGTTCTGAATTCGAATTTCAGTATGGCGTTAAGCGATACAAATCACAAGGATCTGACTACTTTCAATGGAATAGGAGCAAGTGCCGACATTTATTTCGAGACTCCTTACAAAAGCAAGATTGGAAAAAAAAGTGTGTTGATTGTAAACGCTAATAACATTGGTTTCATTCATTGGAGAAATAACAGTGTTCAGTACAATAGTGATTCCGCTTTTCATTTTACAGGATATCGTATCAATAATATAGTGGATCTTAAAGACTCAACATTGAACAGGATCAACAGTGATAGCATGTTATTAAGTCTTACCAATGCCAGAAGAGAACCCTTTAATGTAAATATTCCAACCAATCTTGTGATCATCAATAAAATTTATTTTGGTCGTCAAGACTTTTGTCTTTCAACAGGATTCCGTCAGATTTTCAATGCGAATTACATTCCTTACGTATTTATTGAGCCACAATACCGATACAAGCAAGTGCTTTTCGCTTTTCATACCGGTTATGGCGGTTATGGAAGATTGAATGTGGGTACTTCAGTTACGTTTAATTTGAAAGGCTGGTACGTCCGTTGTGGAAGCAACAGTTTGCAAGGATACATTCTGCCTAAATATACAACGGGACAAAGTTTATTTTTCACACTGGCTAAGAAATTGAAATAGATGAAAGGAAAAACCATCATACTTCTCTTACTTATTTTGAATTTGACAATTTCAGCTCAGGCACCACAACGTTTTTATACAAAGTTAGGTGGAGATGGAATCGATATTGGCTACGCAGTAAAACAAACCCTGGAGGGAAATTTCATCATAGCTGGAAGTACAACTTATTACGGTTCGGGTAATTCGGATGTTGTTCTGACCAAACTCGATTCAATGGGGGTAACTAAATGGTCTAAAACCTATGGAGGATTCAATAATGATGTTGCGAAAAGCATTGTACAATTAGCAGACTCAAGTTTTATCATTGCCGGCTTCACTAATTCTTATGGGAGTGGAGGATATGATGCATTGCTTATCAAAACAGATAAGAACGGAAATCAGATCTGGTTGAAGACCTACGGTGGTACTGATTGGGATTTTGGATATGATCTGGTAAAGATGGCAGATGGAAACATTGTGATGTGTGGAGTCACTTCAAGTTTCGGCAAAGGAAGAAATGACGCTTTTGCTGCAAAATACGATCCTTCCGGTAATCTGCTTTGGGAAAAACTTTTTGGAGGAGTTGAAGATGATGAGTTCAACGGAATCTACACGAAGAATGGCAACGAATTGTATGTTGCAGGCGGAACAAAGAGTTATGGTGATCTGAAAGGAGATATGTACTGCTTCAAACTGGCTACTAATGGAGATTCACTCATGAGGATCATTTATGGAGGTAACGAAGCTGATTACGCAAACGATGTTACATTGGATAAATTCAATAGTATCTATCTCGCGGGTGGAAGCGAAAGTTTTACAAGTGGGAAGAAGGATGGTTTGGTCGTTAAATTCAACGGAACAGGCAATTACCTAAATAAAACCAATCTGGGAAATGCCTCAGGAAATGAAGAGATCTTCAAGATCATTCCTACACAATCTGAATTTGGAGAGATCGTTGCTATTTATGCAGAGAATCAGAATATCGGAACAAAAACGGATTATCTAACACTGGCCATGAATTCCGGTTTGTTTTATATGCCCGGAGGTCAAAACGGAAGCTTTGGGTTCAATCAAGAAGAAGAACCTTACGATATTTGCAATACCAGGGATAAAGGTTATGCGCAAGTTGGCTTTACAAAAAGTCTCAATGCGCTGGATAAAGACATTCTTTTTGTGAAAAGAGATTCATTGATCCAGTACGGATCACAGGTTATCGGCATCAAAGAAAAAGAACTCTCAACTACCTATAAATTAGATATTTATCCTAATCCGGTGCAGATTGATGGCAACATTTCCATAAAAATTACGGATATTTACGGTGATAATATAAATCTTTTATTGTTTGATTTGTGTGGCCAAATAGTAAAAGTAATTAACTTTACACCTAAAGATATGAACAATACCTTCAATATTCATGAACTTCCTGCGGGTATTTATCTGATGAAGCTTGAACTTCCCGATAGAAGTTATTACTGTAAAATCTCAAAATTATGAATTCGATCAAACGTACTTTCTTTCTGATAGTATTAATATTCGTTTTTATTGGTGCCTTTGCACAGATCACCAATACCAGAACATGGAGAAAAACCGAAAAGGATTCTCTTGATAACGCTCTTCTCTTGTACGATGATAAGAAGCATTTGCTTTGTCTTCCTATATTCGAAAAACTTTACAGGAACCATCCACAGGAGAAATTTCTGAAATATGTATTTGCTAAATGTGCGATCTATCGTCCCGATAAACATGAAGAGGCATACAGTATCCTGTCTGAGATCTACGAACACAATCACAAGGTAGAAGATATAGAATATGATGTTGCGCGAACTGCACACTTGAATAATCAATTTGACAAGGCCAATATGTTTGCTGACAGATATATCTCAAACAAAAAAGCAAAGCCCGAGTTAGTAAAAGAGACAAAGCATTTGAAGCAATATATAGCTAACGCAATTTATTATACCAGCAAACCAACTAATGCCGTAATTAAGAATGTTGGTAATGTGATCAATACTGAAACGGATGAATATGTACCTACGATCACTGCAGATGAGTCGATGATGATCTTTACGCATAGAGGTAATAAGTGTAAAGGTGATATGCAGGATGATAGCGAAAAACCGGAAGATGTTTTTATGACTGTGAAACAGGACGATGCTTTCACAGCTCCTATACCATTGGATAGTATTAATACAGATGTTCACGATGCTGCCATTTCTTTAAGTCATGATGGACATGTGCTTTTTATTTATCGCGACAATGGTGATGATCATGGAGATATTTATCAGAGTTTCATGGTTGGAGAAACTTTTACCAAACCCTATAAGCTAAAAGGACAGGTGAATACTTATTCCTGGGATGGACATTGCTCACTTTCTCCTGATGGCCAAACTCTTTATTTTAGCAGTGAAAGATCAGGAGGATATGGTGGAAAGGATATCTATAAAGCAACTCTTTTGTCTGATTCCACTTGGGGAAATGTTGTGAATCTTGGTGATTCAGTCAATACAATTTATGATGATGATGCACCTTTCATTCATCCAGATGGCATAACCCTTTATTACAGCTCTAAAGGTAAGACATCTATGGGTGGATATGATATTTTTCAGGCTACCATGTCCATTGATTCAACCTTTAAGAAGGTGGAAAATCTGGGTTATCCAATCAACTCTACGGATGATGATATCTATTTCGTGTTATCTGCCACAGGAAATAATGGTTACTACAGCAGCGGAAAGCATGGTGGTGTAGGGATGAAGGATATTTATCTTATTGAGACCAACTTCGGAACACAGAAGAATGTATTACTTGTAAAAGGTAAAACAATGTCCAACGTTACTCCAGTGGAAGCCAAGATCAGAATAGAAGTGATGAGCAGGAACAATAAGTTATTCCGATCGTATTCATCCAATCCTAAAACCGGTCAATACTTAGCTACTCTTCCAAAGGGAGCAGAATACAGATTCACGTATACTTACTTAGATAAAGCACCGGATGTTTTTACGATTAGCGCAATAGACATTACTGGATATTCAGAAAAGATCCATGACGTGATCTGGGACAAACCTGACACGGCAAAGCCGGTTGTTACTCCAACCGTTGCTTCTACGCCAACAGTAAAGGCAGGTCCTCCTGATACATGGGTTGCTAAGTCAAAAGTTCAGGAGAAGATTATGAAATATACTGCTAAATACGGCGATATAAGTGCAGAAGGACTCGAATTCAAAGTGCAGATCGCTGCTTATCGTTTCCCTAAGAATTACACTTATAAACATTTGAAAGGTCTTGGTAAAGTGCAGAACTTGTTGCTTGGTGATGAGATCACGAGGATTACAATCGGTGGGGCATTCAATACCATAGCCAAAGCTTGGGCACACAATAAGAAAGTGATCAAGGCCGGACAAGCGGATGCATTCGTTACCGCTGTTTATAAAGGTAAACGTGTGCAACTGGAAGAGCTGGAGAAGATGGGAATCTACATCCTCAAATAGTCTGTCTAGAATTGATAATATCTTTTTCCTAAGACCCTGTTTTTTTTGTCGTATGAACTTTTACGTTTTGTTCGGACTTTTTTAAAATTAGTCCACTCAAAAGTATTTTAATTACCTTTTGTTTTCCTACTTTTACAGTGATGCGTACTTTTCCGGAAACAGAATTGATCTTGACTCCTGATAAGAGGGTTTATCACATTAATTTGAAGGATGAGGATATTGCCGAAAATGTAATTGTGGTAGGAGATCAAAATCGGGTAGAACAGATCTCTGCCTTCTTTGAGAAAGTTGAATTCCGGACGGCACATAGGGAATTCATTACCCATACCGGAATTTACAAAGGAAAACGCCTCACTGTTTTGAGTACAGGTATAGGAACAGATAATATTGATATAGTTTTAAATGAATTGGACGCGGCGATAAACATTGATCCGGATACAAGAGAGCTTAGAAAAAAAATTCGTCAACTGAATATTATCCGATTGGGAACAAGTGGCGCCCTGCAGGAAAATATTCCCGTGAATTCACTCGTAGTGAGTTCTTATGGATTGGGTTTTGATGGATTACTCAATTTTTATCAGGGCTGGAAAAATCATTGTGACAGTGCGATCAGTGATGCTTTTATTCAGCATGCACAATGGAATAAAGATCTCTCTTATCCGTATTGCGTAAGTGCCGGAAAAGAATTACTTGAAAAATTTAAAGTAGGAAACCATGTTGGTATCACAGCAACTGCCCCCGGTTTTTATGGACCTCAGGGAAGACAACTTCGTTTGAATGCCAATGATCCTGAACTCAATGAAAAATTAACAGCATTCAATTACAATGGTCATCGGATAACGAATTTTGAAATGGAAACCTCTGCACTTTACGGTTTAGGTAAAATGATGGGACATCAATGTCTCACGGTTTGTGTTATCATTGCAAATAGAGTTAGAAAGGAATTCACAGTAGATTACAAGAAGAGTGTGGAGATCCTGATAGAAAATTGTTTAAACAGATTAGCAGAAAAATGAAAAGAGAAAAGATAATTGAACAGATAAGACTTAAGAATAGTTTTTTGTGTGTCGGACTCGATCCTGATATAAAAAAAATCCCTTCTTTTTTAATTGAAAATGAAGATGATCCAATCTATGAATTCAATCAAAAGATCGTTGATGCTACTGCACCTTATTGTGTAGCATTCAAACCAAATACCGCTTTCTATGAGGCATACGGATTAAGTGGAATGGAAAGTCTTGAAAAGACAATTAAGTATATACGCACAAATTATCCCGATCATTTTCTGATAGCTGATGCAAAGCGTGGCGATATTGGGAATACAAGTACTATGTACGCTCATGCGTACTTTGAAAGATTGAATGCGCATGCCATCACTGTAGCACCTTATATGGGATCTGATTCCGTAAAGCCTTTTCTTCAATTCAAAGACAAATGGGCAATTGTACTGGGGCTTACAAGTAACGAAGGATCGGAAGATTTTCAGATGTTGAATGTAAATGGAGAACAACTTTATTTAAAAG
>DAORJH010000143.1:0-6591 GCA_035438925.1 Bacteroidia bacterium
AGGAATTGGTTTTCGTCGGTCTTTGTTGCCATCATCGCTTTTTACAGCATAGGCAGTGGATATTGGTTTTTCAAATACTTAGAGACCTTGGTTTTTCAACGGACAAAGAACTTAAAGCGAATATTGGTTTTTAAAGATCTTGGTTTTAAAATTAAAAGAATTGACCAATTTTGGAGTTGGTACAGGAATGCTCACCGGAAAAGTAGTTGAAGGTTTGAAATACGGACAAAAAGGTGCTGTTGTTGCTCCCGGTTCACCTATTAAAGGGATAAGCGTAAAAGGAGGAAGAAATCCGGGAGGCAATATTGGTTCGCAGGACAGAACACTTCCGAATGGTTCCTATACCTTATCCGGTTTACCGAACAACGTGTCGGGCGAATCTTATTTTGTTATCGTTGATATTCCGGGATTGGATACCAATGGTACTTACCATAAAGTAGTGATGAACGGATCCGATCAGTATTTTAATTTGGATTTTGTAGTAGACTCAGCCAAGATCCATCCGGCTGTATTCGTTGGTTTGAACGAAAATAAAATTGAAAGAAAGAATTTCATGATCTATCCCAATCCAAGTAACGGGAAGATCTACATAGAATGTGAGCTCGAAACTCCTTCTGAATTAAGCATTGACTTGTATGATCTCCTAGGTAAGAATGTTGCTACTATCTATCCAACTGCGCTGGAAGAAAGCAAACAGTTAACTATTTTAACCGACCAAAGTAAGCTCAGTTCCGGAATCTACTTTCTCAAAATGAAGGTTAACAATGAAATAACAACCGTAAAAATCATCATCAATAATTGATAAATTAAATAAAACTGTATGAAAAAACATCTTTTGACTCTTTTAATTCTCTGCTTAGGATTAGCAAAGGCTCAGACTATATTCAACCATAACTGGTCCGCAGGATTTGGCGATGCCACGAATAACGATCAGATGGGTGGGTCTGTCATTGACGCTTCGGGTAATCTGTACATAAGCGGAAGGATGGATGGAGTAGTGGATTTCGATCCTACCAATGGCGTTGTTTCGCATACGGCAAGCACCAAGCCTTATATTGCCAAGTATGACATCAATGGTGCTTTGGTTTGGGTGAATGTAATGACAGGTGGTGGAGTTGCGGGAACCAAATGCATGGATATTGATGCTAACGGAAATATTTACATCTGTGGTTATTTGCAAAGTGGTGATATGGATTTCAATCCTCAAGCTCCCGGAATTTTTACAGTGGCGCCTAATTTCAACGACATGTTCATTGCCAAATATAATTCAAACGGTGCTTGTCAATGGGTTAAACATCTGGGACAACTTTCAACCAATGTTGAGCCGGTCGATATGAAAGTTACTCCTTCTGGCAGTATACATATTACGGGATATTTTAATATGGCAATGGATTTTGATCCGGGAGTTGGTGTTACTACATTGACAAGTAATCCTGTTGCAGATATTTTTGTTTTAAAATTGAATACCAGTGGTAATTTTGTTTGGGCATTTAGTATTGGAGATTCGGGAGCAGATGCCGGTTATGGAATTGATGTGAATGCAGCTGGCGAAGTTGCTTTGACGGGACAGATTCAAAACACAGTTGATATAGACCCCGGAATAACTACATCAACCATTGCTTCTGAAGGAGCGGAAGATCTTTTTATTGCTAAATACTCTTCCGTGGGTACTTTAATTTGGGGTGGATCGATGGGTGGTACGGTTAAAGATCTGGGAACGACAGTTGAGTTTCTTTCTAATGGTGATTTGCTTTTAGGTGGATTAATTCAAAGCGCCTCAATAGATATCGATCCTACTGTTGGAACAAATACTGTCACAAAGGCCGGAGTAATTGGCGGGAGCGATCTGTATATTGGTAAAATAAATGGATCTACAGGTGCCTCTATTTACGGTAAACTAGCCGGAGTTGCAAGTGCTACTCCCGGTGATATAATTCTTCGCGATATAGCACAAGATGGTCCAAATAAATTCTATATTACTGGTAGTTTTCAGGAAACAGTGAATTTTGATCTGAATGGTGGAACAAGCACCTTACAAGCAATTGGTATTCCCGGGGACGATGTTTTTATTGCACAATATGATCTTTCGAATGCAAATCTTCTCTATCGCTATCAAATGGGCGCTACCGGTGTCAACACCGGAAATGAAGCTGCTCAAATTCACGTTAAAGGAAACGATGTATACCTTGCCGGTGAACACCGTCACCCTTTGGATATGGATCCGGGAGCCGGAACTGCATCTATCACTGCCTATGGTGGCACTGATTTCTTTATTGCAAAATATACACAATGTACCTTACCAACATTAGCTTCTTATGCTCAATCAACCAATGCAGTTTGTGCCGGATCTTCAGTTAGCTTGAGTATTACTGGCGGTACACTTAATTCTGCTCCTAACTGGTCATGGTATAAAGGTGCATGTGGTGGAACGTTAGTAGGAACTGGAACATTAGTGGTTGACAATCCTACAGTAACAACTACCTATTTTGTTAAAGGTGATGGAGGTTGTGTTCCGAATGGCGGTACTTGTGTAAACACAACTGTGAACGCAACTCCATTAACGAACATCAACGGAACCGTTACTTCCAATACAATCACACCGGTTGCTGTTTCAGGACAGATCTTACTATTTAAATATGAGACCAATCTGAATAAATTTGACACAATTGCAAAGCAGACTTTAGGTGTGAATGGAGACTATAACATGGTTTCTGTGCCTTCCGGAAGTTACATCATGCAGGCAATTCCGAATAGTAATTCCCTGATCCCAACTTACGCTCCTAATAAGATCGGATGGAAGGATGCGCAGATCTTCTTTCATGGTTGTTCGGTCAATGCAACGAAAAATATCAATGTAGTGGAGTTAACTAATTTTGGTGTTGGATCCGGGATGTTGACGGGTAAGATCGTTGAAGGACTGAAGTACGGTCAGAAAGGTGCAGTTGTTGCTCCCGGTTCTCCTATCAAAGGGATCAGTGTGAAAGGTGGACGTAATCCCGGAGGAAATATCGGTTCACAAGACAGAACACTTCCAAATGGATCGTATACCTTATCTGGATTGCCTAATAATGTTGGCATGGAATCTTATTTTGTTTATGTGGATATTCAGGGACTGGACACTAACGGTACTTATCATAAAGTAGTAATGAACGGTTCTTCCCAGTATTTTAATTTAGATTTCATTGTCGACTCTGCCAAAATTCATCCTGCGATTTTTGTTGGTATAAATGAGAACGTTATTGAAAAGAAGAATTTGAAAGTTTGGCCAAATCCATCCAACGGACAAATGTTCATTGCTATTGAAATGGAAAGACCTTCTTATTTAAAAGTTGAATTGTTTGATATTATGGGTAAAATGGTCAATGAGATCTATCCTGAAACAATGGAAGAAAGTAAACAACTTACCATCATCAGCGATAACTCAAAATTGCCGGCTGGTGTATATTTTTTAAAGGTTAAACAAGGTGAAGTGAATTCTGTCACTCGAATCGTTATTACGAATTAAATAACTTAGAATTGAATTAAAGCCAAACAACTGTTTGGCTTTTTTTATTAAATTTGACTAGTAATGTGGCGTTTTCATTTCATCTTCTTTTTTTTCTCTTTCTTCCTTCTTGTAAGGTCATTCGCGCAAAGCCATCACTTCACAAATTACAACACAGAAAGTGGTTTACCGCAGTCACAGGTTCTTTCTATTTATCAGGATGAAAAAGGGTACATGTGGTTTGGTACCAACAGTGGAGGCGTAAGTAAGTTTGACGGTACAAAATTTCAAAATTTCGGAAGTAACGAAGGTCTTTCAAATAATTCCGTCTTTTCGATCTGCGGAAATGGGAAAGGAGAACTGTATTTTGGTACAGGTCACGGCTTCAGCGTTTATAACGGGTTTGAATTTAAGGTCTTTGATGAGAAGAAGGGTCTGACTTCACTTACTGTCTATAAAACTCTTTATGATAATGGAAAAGTATGGCTCGGAACTGATAAAGGTGTTTTCGTTTATGAGAATCAGAAAGTGACCCCTTTCAAAGTGGATTCGATTCTAAACATCGCATCCGTTTATACCATCTTTAAAGACCAAAATTCAAATATCTGGTTTGGAACGATGGAGAATGGTTTGATCCGTTTCAACCCTAAAGATCATACATTCAAAAATTTCACAAGAGAGAAGGGCTTGCTGAGTGATTTTATTTTTTCAATCGGCCAGCGAATAGATGGTGCCATACTCGTTGGAACCCAAACCGGACTAAGTTTGATCTTTGAAGATGATAAGATCAAGCATGTTGATGAGATAGGAAAGAACATTAACGTTTCTTACACCTGTATGGAAAGCGATAAAGAAGGGATCTATTATTTTGGATCTTTTGGTGAAGGCTTGATCCGATTCGATTTCGATTCTAAAGACGCTTCTCAATTCAAGGCAGACAGAGGGTTTACCAATAGTCCTGTTCTTAGTATCCTAAAAGACAGAGAAGGAAATATCTGGATTGGAACAAGTGGAACCGGGGTTTATAAGTACAGTGGAAAAAAATTCACTTATTATACCATGAATGACGGACTCCCCGATAAGTACGTAAGTTCGGTTTTAATTGATGATCAGAAGTCGGTTTGGGCTGCAATAACAGGCCATGGAGTTGTAAGGATACGAGGAAAGGAAATAGAGTATTTCAAAGCAGATTTCAAAGACAAGAATAAATTACAGGATGAGAATGTAAACTGTATGACCAAGGATAGAACCGGACGAATTTATTTCGGTACGGAAGAAGGCTTGTGTTTTTTTGAAAATAATATTTTTATTACTCCCTCAGATCCTTTAATAAGAAACAGATACATTCATTCACTTTTTTCTGATAGCAATGGAGATCTTTGGATCGGAACAACAAGTGGCGCGTTGAAATATTCTAAAGGTGTGTTCGTAGAATTAAAAGAAGTGAATTCTTTAAAACCCAGGAATGGTGAATTAAGTGTATATGCTATCACAGAAGACAGAGCAGGCGGGATCTGGTTTGCCACCGACAATGGAGTTATTCAATTACAAAATGAAAAAGCGAAATTGCATGATGGTACTAATGGTTTCATGAGTGGAAAAGTTTGTGCTCTTACAACAGACACAAAAGGTAGTTTATGGCTGGGTACAGAGAAAGGTTTGTATCTCTACAGGAATGATCGATTTGAAAAGATTGCAGCTGATCATGAAATTGGAGAATCATTTATTTGCTTACTCAAAACGGATCATGAAAATAATTTATTCATAGGAGGAAATAACGGAATTGATATTATTTCACTGACAGATTTTTATGCTGGAAAAAAGAATACAAAACATATCACTAAATACGATGGTTTATTGAGCAGAGAATCAAATGCCAACGCCTGTGATGTAGATGCTCAGAATAATGTTTACATCGGTACAATAAATGGATTAGAGATCTATGATGCATCACACGATCAAAAGAACAAACTTCAGCCTTTTGTTCATATAACAGGAGTACTGCTTTCATTTGGTAATGAAAGTGTCTTGGATCATTGCAGTGGATTGGATTCCTCCACAGTGCTTCCAAAGAAAATGGTATTGCCTTATAATAAGAATGATCTGAGTTTCAATTATTCGGGAATCAGTTTGAGTGTGCCTGAGAAAGTGCGTTACAAGTATAAGTTGCTTGGCCTTACGAATGAATGGAGTCCGGAGGTTTCAAAGACTGACATAACTTACCCTTCATTACCACCCGGGAGCTATACGTTACAGGTAAAAGCAATGAATAATGATGGTGTATGGAATGAGGTTCCGGCCTCATTTGCATTTGAGATCCTTCCGCCATGGTACAAAACCTGGTGGTTCTATACAATTAGTGTTATTGCGATACTTTTTGGGATCGCAACCTACAATGCTTACAGAACCAAAAAACTAAAAAATGACAACATCAAACTAGAACGTACGGTTGATGAGAGAACAAAAGAGTTAAGAGAAGAAAAGGAAAAAGTAGAGAGTATAAATAAAGAAGTGACCAAACAAAAACTGGAGATTGAACACAAGAACACAGAGATCACGGATAGCATCAAATACGCAAAGAATATTCAGGAAGCATTGCTTCCTGCATTGGAACTAACGGAATCAGCATTTGATGATGCTTTTGTCTTCTATCAGCCAAAAGATATTGTGAGTGGCGATTTTTTCTGGTTCTATGAATCTGAATCAATTCGTTTCATTGCTGCAGCTGATTGCACAGGTCACGGGGTTCCGGGTGCGTTCATGAGTATTGTTGGCAACACATTGCTGAATGAGATCATTCATCAGAAGAACATGAATAAACCTGGTGATATTCTTCTTGAACTTCACAAAGGTGTGAAAGAAGCGCTGAGTAGAAATGAAACAGAAAGTCAAAGAAGAGACGGAATGGATATTGCTTTATGTGCAGTTTATAAAGATGGAAGCAAGGTTGAATATGCAGGTGCAAACAGGCCTTTGTGGATCTACAGAAAGAAGAATGATTTTAAAGGAGAAGTGATCAAGGCTACAAAATATCCTATCGGTGGACTGGAACTTGAAGAAGAACGTAATTACATCAATCATGTGTTAGAAACAGAAAAAGGAGATAG
>DAORJH010000144.1:0-6569 GCA_035438925.1 Bacteroidia bacterium
TTCTTGAACTTGAATTTTTTTCCATTATCTCCACCGAATTGATCCACGTAACCATCCGTAAGCAAATAGAAAATATCACCCGGCAACACATCAATTTCGTGCAATTCGAATTTTTTTCCTTCAGTAGAATGACCTCCGATAGAGAATTTGCTAGGTTTTATTTCAATGAGTTGTTTGTTACGAACGATCAACAGTGGGCGTTGAGCACCTGCGTAATAAAGTTTTTTCTCGTTTTTATGATAAGTACAAAGAGCAAGGTCCATTCCGTCATTAGCAGAAGCCTCAGAACTTTTCTTGATCAGTTGAACCAATTTCTCATCAATAGAAGAAAGCGCTTTTGCAGGATCATCTACTTTCTGATCATTGATCACTTTGTACATGATATCTCCACAAATTAGCGACATAAAAGCACCCGGAACACCGTGACCGGTACAATCTGCTGCTGCAAAAACGGTTGTATCATTGGCATAATGTTCGAACCAGTAAAAATCACCGGAAACAATATCCTTTGGTTTATACAAAATGAAACTTTCCGTAAAATTCCTGTTGAACTCCTCTATATTAGGAGCCACTGCCTGTTGAATTTTCTTCGCATAACGAATACTATCCGTTATATCTTTATTCTTTTCTTCGATGATGGCTTTTTGCTTGTGCACTTCTGCCGTACGTTCCTGTACCTTGTGTTCAAGGTTTTCGTATAGACTGGCATTATCCAATGCAATTGCAATGGAAAGCGCCATGTTTCTTAGAATATTTATCTGATAATCCTGATAGGCATTTTTCGCGAAACATTGAGCTGTCAGAACACCTATCTTCTTCTCCTTCGTGTACAGTGGAAGGTAAACCAGCGATTCCGGAGTTTCGCCAACGATGGATTTCTTGAAATTCTTGGTGTATTTAATATATTCTTTTGCATGATCATTGATCACGATCTCCATATCCTTTTCAAAACACATCACTGCGTATCGTTCCTTATCTTCCATTGTTACGAATACAAAAGGAAGCTTCTCTCCCTTTTCGATGAATCCTGAAAATCCAATTGTCTTATTCTCTTCGTTATACAGACCAATTCCAAAAGATTCAGCTTTTACGATGCTTTGAAGATTCTGGTAGACCTGAGAAACGATAGTCTCAACCGAAAGTGAAGATGCGATCACTTTTGCGATCTCAGCAGACATTTTCACATCGTTAAAGTTCTTCTCGATCAATTCTTTTTGCTTAATTACCTCTTTTGTTCTCTCCTGCACAATATCTTCCATATTCTGGTACAGGAATGCATTATCGATGGCGATCGCTACATAAACTGCCAGATTCTTGAGGATCTGAACATGGTAATCGGTATAAGCATTCACACTTACGCTCTGAACAGTGATCACGCCTATCACTTTTTCTTTTAATGTCATTGGCAGGAAGATCACAGACTTTGTATCAAGTCCACCAGCCATTTGTTTTGAACTTCTGGAAACATAATGTTCAATTTCATTATCAAAATCATTGATGACAATATCCCTGTTTTCACTATAACTCAGGTAAGTAAGCTTATCCCTCTCTGTTATATCATACACCATGCTGGAGAATTTATCTTCTCCTTCTATAAAAAGAGGATAAACAATGCGATTCGTTTCCTTATTGAACAATCCAACTCCGAAACATTCAGCTTTCATCAAACTGGTAATTTTAGCAAACACTTTATCAATGATATCTTCAACGGATAAAGTGGAAGTAATATCATTTCCGATCTTGGTAAGCGTTCGCTGATCTTCAAACGTTTTTTCGATCTGCTCCTTTTGTTTGATCACTTCGAGTGTTCTTCCTTTTACTTTCTCTTCCAGGTTTTGATACAAATTTGCATTATCCAACGCAATACCAATTGAAACAGCTAAGCTTTTCAGGATATTAAAACTATATTCAGAGTAAGCATTCTTTTCAAAACTTTGTACAGTAAATACACCGATCTTCTTGTCATTCGCATATAAAGGAATGTAAACGATAGAAGCAGAATCTTTTCCAGAAACCGGAGCCTTCATTCCTTTGATATAATTTTTATATTCTACTCCATAATCGTTTATGACAATATCTTTTTCATTGGTAAAACAATAGGCGGCCAATCGATTCGGGTCATCCGCCTGGTATTCATAATCAGGCATGATCTCATCATTCTCAACAAATCCTTTGAATTCCAGACTATTTTTTTCAGGATTATAAACACCTATGCCAAACATGGTTGCATCCACGAGTTTGTTCACATTATCATACAACTTGGTATTGATCGTTTCAACTGATAAGGATGAGCTGATGTCTTCAGCTATTTGACTTAATAATTTTGTATTTTCATAAGCCTTTGTGATCTCCTCCGTTCTTTCCACTACTTTATCTTCCATTAAACTATACAAGGAGGCATTATCAATCGCAATGGCAGTATAAATAGCCAGACTTTTTAAAAGCTGCAAGTCATAATCAGTGTAAGCATTTGCTTTGAAACTCTGCACGGTTATTACGCCTATCCTTTTACCGTTTTGTGTCAATGGAGTGTAAATGATAGAATCTGTATTCGTACCGGGCAATGACTTTCTTCCGGCTACTTTTTGACTGAGAATGAATTCTTCTGTAAAATTCTTAATGAAAATATCTGTCTGATTCGTATAACACAGAGAAGCTGGTCGGTTTGAATCAGCAACGTCGTAATAATAATCATCGAGCGTTACGCCCCCTTCCATTGCACCACTAAAATGAATCTTGTTCGTTTCCCCATCGTAGATACCGATACCAAACATTGCAGCATCCATCAGTTTATTTACGCTATTGTACACCTTACTGATGATCTCTTTGATAGAAAACGTACTGGTGATCTCTTTTCCGATCTCGCTGACAAGTTTTGTATTGGCCGATGCGCGTTCGATCTCTTCTTTTTGCTTAACAACTTCCAGTGTACGTTCATTCACTTTATCCTCCATTGTTTGATAGAGGGAAGCATTATCGAGTGCGATACCAATGAACACGCTCAGATTCCGCAGTATATTCACGTGATAAGGAGTGTAGGAGTTCTTCGGCTCACATTGCACTGTAATAATACCGATCACCTCTTCTTTTGCATACAACGGCAAATAAACAATGGAAGCCGTAACATCACCGGAAATAGGCGGTTGATACGATTTTAAATACTTCCGATACTCATTCAGAAAATCATTGATGATGATCTCTTGCTTATTCACAAAACAAACAGCACCGAGTCGATTCATCTCGGTTATATTCATAGCGAAATCCGGGATCAGTTGACCTTTTTCCCGGAATCCTTTAAAATCAAGCTGTTTGGTAGATTTATTAAAAAGGGCAACGCCAAAAGCATCTGCTCTCATCAGTCCATTGATGCTCTTATAAACTGAAGATATAATTGTTTCGGCAGATAAGGAAGAAGAGATCTCCTTTGATATTTCACCGATGAGGCGTGTATCGTTGTAATTCTTCTCGATCTCCTTGGTCCTTTCCTGTACGCGCACTTCCATACTAGTGTAAAGGGAAGCGTTGTCTAATGCGATCGCCACATAAACACCCAGATTTTTCAAGATCTGCAGATGATAATCGTTATACGCATTTGATTTAAAACTCTGAACGGTGATCACACCGATCACGTTTTCTTTCACCATCAGGGGCAAATAGATCAAAGAAGAAACACTCTTGCCGTGGGTTGTTACCCTGTCATTTCTTTCTCTGTACTGAAGTATATCCTTATCAAAATCATTAATAACGATCTCGATCTTTCTCTCATAACAGATAACAGATAACTCATCTTTACTTGAGATATCGTCATGTATATTCTTCAATTTATCGTCTCCTTCAATATAAAGTGGAAACTCAATTGAATCTGTTTCCTTTTTATAAACGCCGATTCCGAAGCCCGTGGCATCCATCAATGCATTCACATTATGATAAACCTTATCTACAATCTCATCGATAGAAAAAGTGGAAGTGATATCTTTGCCAATGGTACTGAGCAAACGCGCATTGTTTCCTGCCTTCTCTATTTCTTCTTTCTGCTTTACGATCTCCTTGGTTCGTTCGCTCACTGTCACTTCCATGTTCTCATATAGCCAGGCATTCTCCAATGCTGTTGCAGTATAAGTACTCAGCGTTTTAAGGATTTCGAGATGAGTGGAAGTGTAAGCATTGAATTTAAAACTCTGAACAGTGATGACACCAATCAGCTTATCACCCAGGATCATGGGAGTGAAAAGAAGTGAATTGGGCATATCGCCTGTTACCACACGGATCTGCTTCACGTATTTTTTGTACTCTTTTCGGTTATCATTCAGAAAAATATCTTTTCTGTTCTTGATACACCAAACGGTATAATTATCATCGTCTGTGAGAGGAATCGTATGTACCTCATTATCGAGTACACCTTTTTCCATCTCGTATTTATATTCTACTGTATTGTTTTCCGGTTTATAGATCCTAACCCCAAAGCAATCAACCGACATTACTTCATTGATGCTATCATACAATTCACCGAAAATACTTTTCAGATTCAAGTTTGATGTGATATGTCTGCCGATCTCATTGATCTTTTTATTGACCTGATACGAGCGCTCCACCTCTTCCTTGCTTTGCATCAATTCACGCGTTCTCTCAGCAACAATTGCCTCCTGTTTTTCATAAAGCCCGGCATTTTCGAGTGCAATGGCAATATACGCTGCAAGATTTTTGAGAATGCTTACATGAAAATTATCATAGGCATTCTTGTTAAAACTCTGTACTGTAACAACACCCAGTACCTTCTCTTTATAGATCAAAGGAAGATAAAGAATGGAGGATGCATTTCTTCCGAATTTGGGGCTGGCTGTTGTTTTTATGAATTTATGAAGTTCATTTTCATAATCGTTGATCACGATCTCTTTAGAATCGCGATAGCAGATGATGGCCAGTCGATCTGTCTCCAATATATTGTACTTTATATCCGTGAATTTTTTCCCGCCTTCAATAAACAAAGGGAAATCCACATCACCACTTGCTTCTTTGTAGATCCCGATCCCAAAAACAGCTGCATCCATCAATTTATTGATAGACTTATACGCTGTATTTACGATCTTCTCAACAGAAAGACTGGAAATGATCTGTTGACCTAACTCACTCATTCGAGTTAGATTATCATTGAATTTCTCAAGCTCCCTCGCTTTTTCTTCGAGAATTGCTCGTTCGGCTGCTGTCTGAAGTACCTTATTCTGCAATTCAAAACTCTTTGCCTGTTGTATGCTTTTAATGTTTCTTACTTCCTCTTTGTATTTATGAAAGGCCTTGAAATACTTCAATGCCTCCTCCGGTTTACCCGATCGCTCTGCTAAGTGAGCAAGTTTCTCGCTGCATTTATATAAATTCTCTTTTGAACCGATCTCCTCTGCTAAATTAAAAGCTAAGGTCAATGTTGAATGAGCTTTAGTATAATCCTTATTCTTCAAATAAAGATCTCCAATATGATTCAATGTCATGGCCACACCAACCTTAAAGCCTATTCCTTTTCGGATCTTTAGACTTTCGTTGAAGTATTTTTGGGCCTTGACATAATCTTTTTTGGCACTATAAGTGCAACCTAATCCATCACAAGCATAAGCTTTGACCTGAGCAAGTCCTTTTAATTTTGAAGTGAGCTTTACACAATTACTGAAGTAAAGGATCGCCTTATCATATTTTTTTAAATTCAAATAGGTCTCACCCAATCCTTCAAGAATTTTCACCAGTGTTGAGTTCAGTTTATTCTTTCTTGCAATCTTTTCGGCTTCAATAAGAGAACTAAGTGCTTTGGTGTTCTGTTCTGTCGTGTAGAAAACTGTTCCGATCCCATTCAATGCATCTGCCATCATTCCGGCATCGCTGATCTTTGCTGCAAGGTCATACCCGATCTTATAGCATTTCAGAGCAGTTTCGTAATCCGATAAAAAATAAAAATTCGTTCCAAGGATCACGTAGACACTCGAACCATTCTTTTTATCTCTAAGTGTTTTGAAGATGTCATTTGCTTCTAAACAAAGTTCCACACCTTTCTCATTTTGAGATGTCCATATGTAACAAAATCCTAGCGTCTTTTTCGCAAGAGCTATTCCTGGTTGATACGAAATTTCTTCGGCTTTCTTGAGTGCTTTCTCTGCTATCTTGATGGATTTGGAGGGATCCTCACGATTAATGGACCATGCCTGTTCGTTCAATGCATCTATCTCTTTGTGTTTGATGACAGGTTTGGTCAATACTGGCATAGGTCGTTTAGGGAAAAGAATAAATTTAACTCATTATATCTGTTTTAACAACTCGAGAGTTAAATTTAAAGTATTGATTAACAGTATTTTATCTATAAAAACTATTGGATCAAGATTTCAAATGGCATCCGTGCCTGAACGCCTTTTTGACGCAATACTTGCTGAATGCTTTTCATATAAGGAAACAGTGGTCCGAGGTTTTTTTCGAGAATGTTTGTCTCTGCATCGGCCTCCACTTTTCCGAAAATATTTTCGAATGGATTTTTAGGTCTTGGCAGTTCACTGATCTTGTATTCCTTTACATTCGCCTTTTTCGCAGCATAC
>DAORJH010000145.1:0-6566 GCA_035438925.1 Bacteroidia bacterium
ATCCTCTTTGTTTTGCTTCTTTTTTGATCAGGTCATTGAATTCACTGATACCTTTTTCAATATTTCTGCCTCCTCCATACATTTTTCCGGTTGGAGTTACTCCAAAATCGGGAATCGTGATCAGAATGATCTTCTTATTTGTGATCACTTTTTCAATTTCATTGAGTATATACTTCAGGTTCGCTTCAAATTTCTGAATTGGAACTTCCTGCACCCAATCATTTACGCCGATCAGCAATGTAACAAAATCAGGCTTCAATGTTTTGAAAATTGGCAGTTCTCGATCGATCAATTGACCAGTCGTATATCCATTACGAGCAGGATTGGCAAGAAGGGTGGTTTTGAAATTGGCTTTATTTAAATGTTCGGTTAAGATCTTCGGCCAAGATTCATCTTCATTTGCTCCGGTGCAAATTGTATAAGAATCGCCTAAAGGCAAGTACTTCACGATCTTGTTTGTTTGCATTTCAAAATTGCTGAAAGTCATTAATACAACTAAAAGACAAACATTTCTGTAATTTGTTTTCATACGATGTTCGAATATTTTATTCTGTCATTCCTAAAAATAAAATCCACTCAACTGCACCAAAAGCAAGCAAATGAAGGCAAAAAACGGACCGGAAACCAAAAAATTTCAAAATAATTTCTTTGAATAGAAAAATTTGCCTAGCTTTGTGTCCTGAAATGAAAAAAATCAGCGTAAATAAAATGTGGTGGAGTGTTCCAAATAACTTTGTGAACAGCTAAATTTATATTTACCTAAGGCATATAAAAAAGCCCGCTGTTCAACAACAGCGGGCTTTTTATTTTAACACCAAACTAAATGAAACAATTAAAAACAAATATAAAAACGATACTGGCAGACACCAAGACCCCAACAGGAATCTTCATGTCCTTACGCGACCTGTATCAAAAACCATTATTACTCGAAAGTTCAGATTACAACAACAAACAAAATCATTACTCTTATATCTGTTTTAATCCACTGGCTTCCTTTGAACTCCACAAGAAAGAATTAAAGATCAGCGATCGTACTACTTCAACAAGCGTAGATCTATCACCATCGGATAGATCTTTGGTGCAAAAGCTAATTGATTTTAAAGAACAATTTTCATACGAAGAGAACAATTTCGCTTTTTGTACATCCGGTATTTTTGGCTACTCCAGCTTTAACGCGATTGAATACTTTGAAGACATAGTTTTAAAGGAGAAACCGGGAAATGATCCTATCCCAACTGTTTTATACTACGTTTATTCCTTAATTCTTGTATTCAACCATTCGAATAACAGCTTACACCTGATCTCACACGCAGAATCTGACTCAGATTCTCTATTTCAACTGGAGAATTTGATCATGAATTTGAATACACAGCAAATAACTGAATTCAATTTTAAAGCAGTGGGTGCTGAACGTTCAAATCAAAGTGACGAAGAGTTCATAGAATTGGTCAATAAGTCAAAAAAGCACTGCCTTCTTGGTGATGTTTTTCAATTGGTCATGTCCCGGCAATTTTCCCAGCAATACAAGGGTGACGATTTCAATCTTTATCGCGCCCTCAAAAATATCAATCCTTCCCCTTACCTCTTTTATTTTGATACCGGAAAATTCAGATTGATCGGCTCCTCGCCGGAAGCACAGCTAATCGTAAACAAAGGAAAAGCGCAAATAAATCCAATTGCAGGGACTTACCGTCGAACCGGTAACGACCTTGAGAATCTTGAGAACGCGAATAACTTACTTCAAGATAAAAAAGAAACCGCTGAACACATGATGCTGGTCGATCTGGCAAGAAACGACTTAAGTAAATATTGCAAAAATGTTGCGCCAACGTATTTAAAACAGGTCCAGTTTTATTCCCATGTGATACATCTCGTCAGCAAAATAGAAGGTGATCTGAATGAAAACACGCATCCCTATGAATTACTGGCCAGCTCTTCACCAGCCGGAACATTATCTGGTGCACCTAAATATAAAGCCATCCAGTTAATTGATGCCTACGAACCTACTTCAAGAGGATACTATGGTGGATCCATTGGATTTATTTCAAATAAGTACGATTTGAATCACGCGATCATGATAAGGACATTTTTAAGCAAAGATGGTAAATTATATTATCAGGCCGGAGCAGGAATCGTTGCAGCCAGCAATGCAGAATCAGAAAAAAATGAAATCTATCATAAAATAAATGCACTTAAAACGGCAATAAAAGAAGCAGAAAAAATCAATAAAACCCTACCTTCATACAGTCATGAAACTACTAGTGCTTGATAATTACGATAGCTTTACCTACAACCTTGTTCATCTGGTTGAAAAAGTAAGCAATATTCCTTTTGAGGTTCATAGAAATGATAAAATTTCCATCGAACAAGTGAATGAATATTCCAAAATCATTCTGTCTCCGGGACCCGGATTACCAAAAGATTCCGGAATCATGCCTGAACTCTTAAAAAAGTATTACCAAACTAAATCAATATTTGGTGTTTGTTTAGGTTTACAGGCAATTGGCGAAACATTTGGCGCACAACTCGAAAACCTTAAAACTGTTTATCACGGAATCAGTACATCGGTGAAAATTGTTCATGAGGATAAAATATTTGAAGGGTGTCCGAAAACCTTTAACGTGGGCAGGTATCACTCATGGGTCATAAAAAATCAAAATATTCCAAATGAGCTGATCGTAACTGCTGTTGATGAGCAAAACAACATCATGGCGGCGAAACACAAAAACTACGACGTACGTGGCGTTCAATTTCATCCGGAATCAATATTGTCTGAATATGGCGAAACAATAATTCGCAATTGGCTTAAAGCCTGATCGTAGTATATAGAATCCACTAATTTTTAAAAATTATTTCCAATGTTTAAAAAACTTTGCAATGGACATATTTTGTCCGAATCAGAAGCCTATACCTTGTTTTTGGATCTGGCCTCAAATAACCTTAGCGAATTTCAAATCAGTACAATGATTGGAATTTATCAAACACGTCACATTTCTGTTTCAGAATTGGCTGGCTTTAAAAATGCATTACTGGAAAAATGCATTCCTCTCCATTTGGAGAAAAAAGGAATTGATGTGTGCGGAACGGGTGGGGATAAAAAGAATACTTTTAATATTTCCACCATTTCAGCTTTCGTTCTTGCAGCCTCAGGCATACCCGTTACAAAACACGGTAATTTTGGCGCCTCAAGTATTTCAGGATCATCTGATATTTTGAAATACTTTGGTCATGAGTTTAAAACAAATGAATCAGGCCTGAATTCTGATTTGGATCAACACAACATCTGTTTTATACATGCGCCCTTGTTTCATCCGGGTTTACAGAAAGCAGGCACCGTTCGGAAAAACCTGAAATTAGCTTCGTTCTTCAATTTATTGGGTCCTTTGGTCAATCCTGCCCAACCGGCGTATCGTTACATCGGCACTTTCAATTGCAAGGTAGCTCGCATGTATAATTATATACTGCAGGATTCAAGTATACATTACACTATCGTGCATTCTGTTGATGGTTATGATGAAATCAGTTTAACGGGAGAATCAAAGATCTACATGAACCTTGGAGAAACCTTACTAGACCATTCTGACTTTGGCTTTCGAAAATTAAACTCCCAAGAATTACATGCTGGACATAGTCTTGATTCGGCCGCAAACATATTTTTAAATGTATTGCAAAACAAAGCGACCATTGCTCAAAAAAACGTTGTGCTGGCCAATTCAGCCCTGGCCTATAGATGTTACCATCCTGCCTTGTCTATTCAGGAATGCCTTGAAATAGTCAATGAATCGATTGAGTCTCAAAAGGCCTACCACTTATTTAAAAAAATCATACAATAAACACCATGAATACACTCGATAAAATAAATGCTCACAAGAGAAAAGAAGTAGATGAAAACAAAATTCTTTATCCCGTTAAACTTCTGGAAAGATCGAACTTCTTTCAAACCAAAACGGTTTCGTTAGAAAAGTATCTAAAAAGAGAGGATAAGAATGGGATCATTGCAGAAATTAAGAAAAAATCTCCCAGTGCCGGCGCCATCAATCCTTACGTCGATGTTGAAAGAACATCCATTGGTTATATGCAGGCCGGCTCAAGTGCGATCTCTGTGTTAACGGATAAACATTTCTTTGGGGGAAGCAATCAGGATCTGATCACGGCGCGCAAATTCAATTTCTGTCCCATTTTAAGAAAAGATTTTATTGTTGATGAATATCAGATCGTCGAAGCTAAATCCATTGGGGCCGATGCAATCTTATTGATTGCTACTTCCCTCAATAAAAACGAAATCGCTTCTTTTACAGATCTGGCTTTTAGTTTAGGACTTGAGGTTCTTTTTGAAATACACGCCGAAGAGGAACTGGAAAAAATTCCTTCAAACGCAAAAATGATCGGTGTCAACAACAGGAATTTAAAGTCAATGAAGATCGACCTGGAAACAAGCTATTCAATGATCAGCAAATTACCTCAGCATGTCACCAAAGTCACTGAAAGTGGTATCGAGAATCCAGATGACATCATTCAATTAAAAAATATAGGGTATTCCGGCTTTTTGATCGGCTCTTATTTCATGAAACATACAGAACCCTCTTTGGCTTGCAAAGAACTTGCCAATGCACTTCAATTAAAATCATCAAATAACATCCTTTCCCATGCTCATTAAAGTTTGCGGTTTAAATGACCCTGAAAATATTTCACAGATCATTCGACTTAATGTCGATCTAATCGGGTTCATTTTTTATAGAAATACGCCCCGTTACTTTAATCAGGCCTTGAGCTATGAAGGTGTTCGACAGATACCGAAATCAATTAAGAAAGTAGGCGTTTTTGTGAATCAACCTGCAAATGAGGTACTGGAAAAAGTGGCGTATTATGATCTGGATTATGTTCAGTTGCATGGCGCAGAAAGCACTGACTACTGCGAAAAATTAGCGTCACATGTAAAAATAATAAAAGTTATTTCGGTAAAAGACAGGGAGTCAGTTCTCAAAGCTAAAGCCTACTTCAACTATTGTGATTACCTCCTTTTCGATACATCAAGTCCGAATCACGGAGGAAGTGGCCTTAGCTTTGATTGGCGTTTACTGCAAACACTTGCCATTGAAAAACCATTCTTCATCAGTGGAGGGATTTCACTTGAAAATTTCAAAGAGATCAAAAAACTGGAAATTGATAACTTCTGTGGCATTGACCTGAATTCCAAATTTGAAATAAAACCGGGATTGAAAGATCTTACTAAACTTAAATTACAAATTCAACAAAAAGATGAATACATCGGAAAATAACGAATACGCTATCACCACAAATGGGTATTACGGTAATTACGGAGGGGCTTATATCCCGGAATTACTGTATAACAACACTCACGAACTGGAAAAACAATATACAAGTGTTTTAGAAGACCCAAGTTTCAAAAACGAATTGAACTTGTTGTTAAAAGATTATGTGGGCAGACCCAGCCCTTTGTACTTTGCAAAAAATCTATCGGAAAAATACAAAAGCAATATTTATCTAAAACGTGAAGATCTGAATCATACCGGATCGCATAAAATAAACAATGCGCTTGGACAAGCACTCCTTGCCAAAAGATTGGGGAAGAAAAATATCATTGCCGAAACAGGTGCTGGTCAGCATGGTGTCGCCACAGCCACAGTTTGTGCTCTTTTAGATTTAGAATGTACCATCTTTATGGGTGAAGTAGACATTCAACGTCAAGCGTCCAATGTTTCAAGAATGAAAATGCTCGGAGCCTCCATTATTCCTGCTTGTAGCGGGACTAAAACCCTGAAAGATGCAACCAATGAAGCAATACGCTATTGGGTAAACAATAAGCACTGCTACTATTTGATCGGCTCTGTTGTGGGTCCTCATCCCTATCC
This sequence comes from Bacteroidia bacterium, assembly GCA_035438925.1. GTDB lineage: Bacteria > Bacteroidota > Bacteroidia > B-17B0 > Aurantibacillaceae > Aurantibacillus. The sequence continues at coordinate 5,874 of DAORJH010000145.1, forward strand.
TGATCTGGTCACACGTTTTCAATCTATCATTAGCAAGGAGATCAAAACTCAACTGTTGAGTCAAATCGGAAAAGCAGATCCCGACTATATCATCGCTTGTATTGGAGGTGGAAGCAACGCTGCAGGTGCTTTCTTTGATTTTATAGGGAATAAAAACGTAAAGTTGATAGGTGTAGAAGCTGCAGGAAAAGGTATTCATTCCAATCACACGGCTGCAACGCTTCAGGTCGGTTCACCTGGAATCATTCATGGAAGTAAAACGTATTTGATGCAGAATGAAGACGGACAGATTCTGGAACCCTACAGCATTTCTGCCGGATTGGATTATCCCGGAATAGGTCCACTTCACGCTTATTTAAATGAAAGCAAGAAAGCAGAATACCTATACGCTACCGATAAAGAATCACTAAGTGCAGCTTTTGAACTAATGAAGTTGGAAGGAATTATTCCTGCTTTAGAAAGCGCTCACGCTCTCGCTGTTCTTGGTGAACTAAAATTAAAACCGGACGATACAGTTGTTGTGAATTTATCCGGCAGAGGAGATAAAGATCTGGATACTTACTTAAATACATATCAATTATAATATGGAAACACGACTTGAAAAATTATTTCTAAATAAACCATTGGATCATCTTTCGGTCTTTGTGACAGCAGGATTTCCACATAAAAACAGCTTGCTGGAAATTATCCCAT
>DAORJH010000146.1:0-6551 GCA_035438925.1 Bacteroidia bacterium
ATTACGATATCGGTATCGAATATTTCAGTTGAAGTAAAACTTCCATCTTTGTTAAACGTGATGCTATATTTATAAATACCTGCTTGTGTATTGGTTTGTGACCAACTTCCATTCACATAAGTGTATGTTCCGGAATAAGCGTTCTGTGTCATGATAACACTAGAAGTGCTTGATAAATTGCCAGTTCTGTACCCGCCGGTCATTGTGCCGGAAGTAAGAGACCAATCGCCAGTTACCCTGGCTTTTCTTGTACGTAAAGAAATAAGAGGATCGTCTTCTCCCTTTTTACATTGTATAGCTACAATACAAAGGGTAAGCATCAATAATACAGCGAAAATCTTTTTCATTCTTTTTTTTGTAAATGTAGTGAATTATTCTTCGATCGTAAGTGTTTTAACAGCAAACATTAATCCTGCTCAAAGGTCATTTCCATTTCTGAACTTCCAAAAGAGGTGGCATCAGATTCAATGATTTTTGAATAAATTACTAGCTTTTTATTTCTAAGTTCCTTTAAGGTCCAGCTCATCATGTGCTCTCCACCGAAATCTCTTCCTCCAATGGTATTTGAGGTTGTTGTAATTTGATTTCCTGTTTGGTCAATTTCGGATCGACTCGTTTCTTTCAGCACGATCTGTTCTTTTTCTTTATAATCTCCAACACGCCCGGTAAAATTCCATACTCCACTGGTAGTTATAGTGATGTTGTTCACTACTGTTCCTGTGATAGTAGTGCTCATTTTTTGAGTTGAGGTGTAAGTCCCGTCTTTTTTAAACTCAATATCATAAGAGTGGGTGCCGGATTGAGATCCCGAATTGGAAAAATAAGAATAAGTGCTTTCCGTATAATTTTCGGTATATGAAGTTGTAACGGGATTGGTACCGTGACTTGTACTAAGCCCGGTCACAGATCCACTGGTAAGCTTCCATTCCCCTGCTACACGCGCTTTTCTTGAGCGAAATGAAATGAGTGGGTCATCTTCTCCTTTTCTGCATTCAGCCAGGCCTCCTATGAGAGCGCTAAGGAAGAGTATTTTTATAAATGTCTTTTTCATGCTAATTATTTTTTATCTTTTTCTTTAATCCGTTCAAATGTCAATTCAGAAATACTGCTTGATGATGAACTTGAAGTGGAGGAGAATGAACCGTTTTGATAGGTTGTAGTTGCATTATCCGTCTCTTCCGAAACAATTGTCATCACCCTGTTTCTAAGTTCTTTCAAAGTAAAAGTTTTTGTAACATCTCTCGAAGTCGTTAAAGAATTAGGAGTAATTTGTGGGACTAGGGCAATCTGTTCTTTGCGCTTGTAATCTCCTACTCCTTTTGTAAAATTCCACACCCCACTCTCTTGGGTGAAAGAGCCCCCGCGTTCTCTTACCAAAGTGTATTCGCCATTGCTTCTAAAAGTTATTTTGTAATAAAAATAGCCGGAAGAAGAAACGCTTGTTGATCCAGATTGATTCATTGTGGTGTTGGTTCTGATATAAGAGTCTTGGGTATATGTATAATCTGTATTGATGGTGGTGCTTGGGTTTCCAGAAACAGTGGATGTTTTTTCTGTTCCGCTAGTTAATGTCCACTCACCAACTACACGATTTTTTCTTGACCTAAACGATATAAAAGGATCGTCCTCGCCCTTTTTACATTCACTTAGTGTGCCGATCAGGGCAACAAAAAGCAATAGATTCATTATTTTTTTCATTCTGTTTTTATTTTTTACTTTTCAAATTAGTCAACATGTTCTCGGTCAGTTTCTCAAGGTCATAATGCTCTTTCCATCCCCAATCTTTTCTTGCCTCTGTATCATTGATACTTTTTGGCCAGCTATCCGCAATGGCTTGTCTGAAATCAGGCTTGTAGGAAATGCTGAACGAAGGTATAAATTTTTTGATCGTCTCAGCAATTTCTTTTGGCGAAAAACTGATACCTGAAAGGTTATAGGCTCCTCTGATCTTTATGTTTTCTGAAGGGGCATGCATGATCTCAATGGTAGCCCTTATCGCATCTTCCATATGCATCATGGGTAAGGCTGTGTTTTCTGAGAGGAAACACTCATACTTTCCGTTTTTAAGTGCCTCGTGAAAAATGTGTACTGCATAGTCTGTCGTTCCTCCACCTGGTGCACTTTTCCATCCGATCAATCCCGGATAGCGCAAACTTCTTACATCTACTCCGAATTTCTTGTGATACCACTCGCACCAGCGCTCTCCGGCTTGTTTACTTATACCGTAAACGGTTGATGGCTCCATCACTGTATATTGAGGCGTGTTCTCTGTTGGTGTCGTAGGACCAAAAACAGCGATAGAACTTGGCCAATAAACTCTTGAAACGTGTTTTTCCTTTGCAAGATCCAAAACATGAAATAAACTTTCCATATTCAACTTCCAGGCAAACATTGGGTTTTGCTCTCCGGTTGCAGACAGCAATGCTGCTAAGTGATAAACGTGCGTGATCCCGTGCTTTTTAACAATATCAAATAATTTCACTTTATCCAAAGCGTCCAGTTCTTCAAACGGATTGTTGCTGAATGCGGTTGAATTCTTCAGATCAGAAGCAATGACGTTGCTGCTTCCGTACATTTCAGAAAGTTTTGCTGTAAGTTCAACGCCTATTTGTCCCCCGGCGCCAATGATCAGAATTTTTTGATTTTCTACCTGCATTTTAAGTGAATTTTAAGGGTATTTCGTACCTTTGCAAACGTAAACAATATTTTTGAGTTGTTGCATTTTTGTCGTTCAGATTTTAGGAACAGACTTCTTACAAAAAACATAAAAATATTGCACAAATAGTATAACCTGCAATTATATCTATTATGACAATTTTAACGAACCGAACTGATAAAAACGTTCTGAAGCAGCGTTTGAAAGAGGAAAAGATCCAGCGAAAAACTGTTTCCTTTTATCGCTATGTATACATCAAGGATCCAAAAAAACTTCGTGACGAATTGTTTCTGCTATGGTCAGACCTGGGATGTTTCGGGCGGATCTATCTCGCGGAAGAAGGCATCAATGCACAAATGAGTGTGCCCGAGAATAATTGGGATTCATTTGTAAATTCTTTGTATGCGATCACTTATTTCAAAGATGTTCCGTTCAAACACGCTGTTGATGGGAACGGAAAATCATTCTACAAGCTGATTGTAAAAGTAAGGGATAAAGTCGTTTCAGACGGAATCAATGATCCTGGCTTTGATCCTTCCAACACGGGAACTTATTTAAATGCTAAGGAATTCAACGAAGCTCTGTCTGATGAAAACACCATTGTGATCGACATGCGCAATCATTACGAAAGCGAAGTGGGACGTTTTGAAAAAGCTTTTTGTCCGGATGCCGATACCTTTCGCGAAGAACTTCCTCTTGTTATTGATCACTTAAAAGGCAAAGAGGATAAAAAAATATTGATGTATTGTACCGGCGGCATCCGCTGCGAAAAAGCAAGTGCCTATTTTAAATTCAAAGGATTTAAAGATGTAAATCATTTACAGGGTGGCATCATACAATACGCAAAAGAGATCAAGGAACAAAAACTTGAAAGTAAATTCAAAGGAGTGAATTTTGTGTTTGACGAGCGTATTGGTGAAAGGGTCACAGAGGACATTCTTTCTTCCTGCCATCAATGTGGCAAGCCCTGTGATACGCACGTCAATTGTAAGAATGACGATTGCCACTTGCTTTTTATACAGTGTGCTGAGTGTGCCGAAAAGATGAAAGGTTGCTGCACCCCTGAATGTGTTCGTATAAGTTCACTTCCGATTGAAGAACAAAAAGCCCTTCGAAAGGGAAGAGTGAAGAACGGACCGGAATGCCTTGCCGTTTATAAAAGCCGATTAAGGCCAAATCTGGCAGAGATATTGAAAAATGAACTATCTTTAAATAAAAAAAGGGCATGAAAAGATTAGCTTTGATCCTTCTACTGGCATTCGTTTCTCTTCTATTTACAACATGTAAAAAGACCAAAGAAAAAGCGGATGAGATCACTGAGTTTGATATCGATTATTCGACTACCGTTTCGGTTCCTTCGAACACGATTAGCCTGAATGTTCCTGTCGACTTCACTACTCCTGATGTACCAACACAATCTTCAAGTAAATTCGCACTTAACAAAACAACACAAGGTTTAGTTGATTACATTAAACTTACTCGATTCAATATTTCTGTTGGAAACGGAAATCTGGATTTTTTAAAATCACTTTCCATCTTTATCAAAGCAGGTGGAATGGGTGAAACACTTGTGGCCAGCAAAACATCAATTCCAACAGGAATTACAACTGTTGCAATGGATCTGCAGGATGTAAATATCAAAGATTATATTTTCCTTCCAAACGTTCAATTCAGGGTCAATGTGGTTATAGACGCAAGCACGCTTGCCGGTCAAACACTTATCATGGATGAAACGGTTCACGTAAAAGCAACCATAGTAAAGTAAAAATATTTTTGTTCTATGCCTATTTATCACAAACTGGGGAATCTGCCTCAAAAAAGACATGTTGTTTTTCAAAGCGAAAACAAGAAGCATTATTACGAACAGCTTTTCGGTACAGAGGGGTTCAGTGGTATGTCTTCTCTGCTCTATCACGTACATCGCCCCACACAGGTGAAAGAGATTCTGAAAAGTTACTCTGTTACGCCCGAGATCGCTATAGACAAGAACATCAAGGCGCTTTTATTAAAGGGTTTTGAGATCAAGCCGGTTGATGATGTGTTGGAAAGCAGAAAAATTCTTTTGCTAAACAGTGATTGCAACATTGCGCTTGCGGCACCTAGAAAAAGTCAGACAGATTATTTTTATAAAAATGCCGATGCCGATGAAATGATCTTTGTTCATAAGGGAAGCGGTGTACTGAAAACATTTATGGGAAATATTCCCTTCGAATACGGTGACTATCTCATTATTCCAAGGGGAATGATCTATCAGATGCATTTTAATACGAGTGAGAACAGATTGCTTTACTGCGAAAGTTACGCCCCTTATTATACTCCGAAGAGATATAAGAATTCACAAGGACAATTACTCGAACATTCTCCCTTCTGTGAGCGAGATTACAAACTACCAACAAGTATTGAGACGCATGATGAAAAAGGAGATTTTCTCATGAAAATCAAAAAAGAAGGAATGATCCACGAGGTAGTTTATGCGACCCATCCTTTCGATGTTGTTGGCTGGGATGGTTATAATTTCCCCTGGGGATTTTCTATTCATAATTTTGAACCGATAACAGGCCGAGTGCATCAGCCCCCTCCGGTACATCAAACATTTGAAACTTCAACTTTTGTTGTTTGCAGTTTCTGTCCGCGCTTATACGATTATCATCCTCAAGCTATTCCTGCGCCATACAACCACAGTAATATTGACAGCGATGAGGTCTTGTATTATGTAGATGGTGATTTCATGAGCAGAAACAACATTGAACAAGGTCATATAACGCTGCATCCAAAAGGAATTCCTCACGGACCGGCGCCTGGAGCAATGGAAAGAAGCATCGGGCAAAAGGAAACGGTGGAACTTGCTGTGATGATCGACACCTTTAAACCATTGATGGTTACAAAGGATGCAATGAGTATAGATGACGGAAAATATTATAAAAGCTGGGTTGAATGATTTTTTCTAGAGCAATTCGGAAAAGCGCGTTTTTATCTCTTGGCCTATTGTCATTGGCGATAGGATTTTCTCAGAATGAAGTAAAACTTTGTGGGACTACGGAAGCAATGTCTGCCTTTTACGAACTGCATCCTGAATCAAAAAAAGAAGCTGAAAATTTCGAGGAATTTACCTCTTCCTATAAAAGATCGAGGGGCGCTGCAGATTGTTTTGTCATTCCCGTGGTTTTTCACGTTTACGGAACAACACAAAGTGGTTTCGCCGTAAACAATGCCGTTATTGCAAATGCACTTGCGATCGTGAACAATGATTTTCATGCAAGCAACAGTGATTTCAATACTGTACACAACAGCTTTAGCGGAGTGAAAGCCGGTATGCCTGATATCACTTTTGCTTTGGCACAATTCGATCCTTCAGGTAATCCATGCACCGGCGTTGTTTATTATCCAACTAAATCCGGTTACGGAAACAATACCGGATACGATGCGCAGATCGCTGCTGATGCCTGGGATAATTACAAATACATGAACGTTTATATTCAGAACGATCTTTATAATAACAGTGTTTTCAATAATTCCGGTATTGCCTGGTATCCGAACACCTCTATGTCAAATAACAAAACCGCAAGAGTTGTTTACAACGGAGCTTACCTAGGTTATAATACAAACAGTGAATTCGCATCTGTGCTTACACATGAGTTCGGACATTGGCTGAATCTCATTCACACCTTTGATGGTGGTTGCTCAGGATCGAATGATAACGTAAGCGATACGCCTCCCTGTGATTATTCAGGAGCATCGTATGGATGTCACGCTTCTCCTACCTCAACGGGACCTGTGAGTTGTGGAAATCTGGTGAATGCGGAAAATTATATGGATTACAGTGGCGCAGCAGGTTGTTATAAAATGTTCACGGCAGGTCAAACAACGAGGGTTTATGCAGCGCTTCAGCATCCTG
>DAORJH010000147.1:0-6550 GCA_035438925.1 Bacteroidia bacterium
AAAATGTTTTTCCAAAAGTTATATTCATTGATCTAAACATGCCTGTAATAGACGGTTTTCAATTCATTACTTCCTTCAAATCAATGAAATCCAAACTTGCTAAAAAATGTAAACTTGTAATTTTAACCTCTAGCGTGTATGAAGAGGATAAAAAGAAAGCCAAAGCTATCTCAAGAGACATTGTTTTTCTGAGCAAACCACTTACCTCCAAAATGCTGTCCGATCTTTAACAATTCATTTGTTTCACCCTTACGGCATTTTAGTTAAAATCGATTCAATACAAGAAATCTCATGTGTTTATTATCATGATCGAAATCTATTCCTGCCAGCATCGACTCCTCTCCCCATGCTTCATTCTCATTAATGATGGTAATATAATATTTGATATGCTTCACTAATTGTACATTCTCTTTTGTGTAAACACAAGGAAGCATTCCCAGAATCTGTTCATGACTGACAGGTGAAAGGTCGATCTTTTTAGTAAGTATGCCGCACAACTCGCTTCTTTTCGTAAAGAATCGTAAAGCAATCTCTTCATCATCCACTACATTCATCTTCGGAAAAAAATAAAGCCTGTTTTGACCGGCATTTTTACGAACATCGTTGTAATGAATGTAATTATCATTGGTCTTCAGATTCTTAAAATTCTTCACTTTAAAGCAGGAGTCCATCACAAATGTGAGATCACTCGTGACTTTAAAATTATGATAATCGATCTGCCAGTCTGTGACTCCGTCTTTTCTGATAGTTATTTTACAATTCGCATAAGGCTGTTGGCCATAACTTTCGGTACAAATGAGTAATAGCAATATAATTATAACCAAAACCCAAAGTCCTAATATTGATTTAGTTTTCATGTAATTTTGATTTAAATTAGTAATAAATTAATTTTTTCCCTGCCGTATTCTCTGAAGATGTACTTAGCATGGCTTTTCGAACTGTTGCATACTCTAAACAGAATTCAAAAGAAGCTGTTTTATCATAATACATGATCAAAGCAGCGGGGAATTCCAGCACATTTTTATCTAACTTTGCTGCTTCATTTTCTGAAAGAAGTCCGGTTGAAAAAACAAACTCCTTCTGATCTTTTAAATCTACCGGAACTTCCGTATCAATACCAATGATCTTAGGCACATATCCTGATTTTGTTATTCTAATTGAATAGTACTGATCTTTCTTTAGATCAAATTCAAAAGAACCATCCTTAGCCGGAACTTTTGAATCAATTAATTCTGCATGACAAAACAACTCAACTTTCGTGTTGCTATCTGAAATATCCTTATCGAGCTCAATCTTAGCCTCTATATGCAAGAGAGCATCCGCCTTTTTTTTCTTTTCACCACCTTTGGCATTCATGCTAATTGCCAAACCTAAAAAGCATACAAGCGTAATAATCCTGATCACACTTGGTTTTCCATGATATCTGCTAGTTTTTTTCATGTTATTGTTTTTTTTTATACAAATCAAAGTAAGTGCATGTTCATGCAATATTTTTGTATATCTCCTTTCTTCCATTTCATATGTAAGAATTTGCAGAAGATTTTTTTTAAAATCTAAAATCTAAATGGAAAAAAGAGTAGAATGGTCAATTTGGTGAGGGAAACAGACCAATTTAAAAGGCATAATTCATCTAAAATAATTAGATTGAATTATAATTTAGCAAGATTTACTTGAAATCCCTTGCTTTGCCTTAAAATTCACGAAAAATTTACAAAAATAACAAGAAGCGTTTTTAACAACACAAAAGATGAAGCCTTTCAAAGAATGTATTAACAAATACAAGGAGAGCAAATATCAAGGAAATCAAGACTGCTGCCGCACTAACATCCTTAACAAATTTAATGTCATCACTCTTTTCAGGATGAAAAACATCACACATTCTTTCAATTGCTGTATTGACTAACTCTGATCCGATCACCAATGTACACGCAAGAAATAGAAACATCCACTCTACTCTATTCACTTTAAAATACCAGGCCATTGCCATCACTATTCCTGTTGCAATAAAATGAATCTTTAAGGGGACATCCTTTTTTGTTGCTTCTTTCAGACCGTTGAAAGCGTAAGCAAAGGCTTTTATTCTCTTCATTAAAATGCTCATTGATTCGATTTGTAGTTAAACATCTTTTTATATTCACTAAGATCAGGTACATTTTCCTTTTTCCTGTTCCTTTCGTATTTATATAAAACCAGACTCAGATCTCTCATAAAAGGCAAACCTAATTGATCGTATTCGTATTTTCCGTTACCTATAATGTTTCCTTCGTTCACGTAGAGCGCTGCCGTTAATAAAAACTCCGTATTACTCTTCATATCTATTATGTAAGCGCAATCGATCAAAAACCCATAAGCCCTGCCAACGATATTGATCACACGAATACTATCCTGAGTAATGGTTGCAACTGCACTGGCATACATAAAATATTTTTTATAGGAATCATAAAACACTTTCTTATCGTACACAGGATAATCACTTTCCTTAGGATAAAGACCCATTTGCCTGACCAGAAAAGTACGGGATTCTTCGGTCAATTTGATCCTGCCTTTTTCAGGCTTCGCTTCCATAAAGATCAATTGCTGCATCATTCTGTTAAGATCCGTCAAGTGAAAATAATTATGTCTCGAAAAATCCTTTGGGGAATAGACCCTTTTCCCATTTGCATTGATATGTGCTCTGCCTGCCATTGAACTTTTAATTGGATGATTCAAGGTGAAGGAAGCTTGCGCAGCCACTTGCTTATAAAGTGTATCTCCTTTTGAATTTAAAAAATTAACGGGTGGTGTGATCAATGCTGTATCACCTTTACAAAAAGGAGATAGACGATTAAAAAGTCTTACACTTCCAAAACCTTGCTCCTTTAATTTCTTGTGCGCATAATCATACCCCACAAACTCATACATTCTTGTGAAGGCTGCATTGTCGCTTACCAGCATCATACGCTTTATATAATTCTCAAGGGTAGGAAAGGATCCGGAAGAAGTGCTGTCTGCTTTTATTTTCTCCTGACAGAAAAAAACACTATCAGCGAGCATGGCTGTTTTCCTGTCGATCCCCTTCTCCTTCAGTTCTTCTATCTTTTGCAAACCTAGAATACTTATAGGAAGTTTCACCGTACTTGCAGGATAAAAGTATTTCTTGCTGATGCGGTATTTGAATTCGTTAAAATGAGGCTTGTTTTCTTTGTCACGATCGATCGTTGTGAAAATGATCTGCAGTTTGTATTTCGCCGGCTGATCAAGCAAGGCAGAATATTGCGGGAGGTCCTGATGCAATAGACTATCCAGAAAATGAGAAGTTTGAGAAGAAAGAAAAGAAGATTGAATAATCAAGATCAACGCTGAACAACGCGTTAACAGATCAATCGGATATTTTAATTTCGTTTTTATCTTTTTTATTCTGACTTAAATAATAAGCAACGGCTCCGAGAACAATTGTACCTAATCCATAAAAGGACTCAACCGGTTTACTGATCATTATATTGATCAATATCCACAAGATGATAAGCAAAAATAACAAAGGTGTTAAGGGATAAAGAAAGGTTTTATAGCTTCTTTCCACATTTTTGTGCTTATAACGAAGAATAAAAATTCCTAATACTGTTAAAAAGGTAAATAAATTGAGCGTAAACCCAACATAAGTGATCAATGATTCGAAGGAAGATGTGATCACAAGTACAATGGAGATACAGGACTGTGCCATCACGGCTACATAAGGCACTTCATTTTTGTTGACCTTGCTGAAAAAACCAAGCCCCCGCATATCCTTTCCCATGCTTTGCATAACCCTTGGTCCGGCCAAAACCATTGCGCTGATCGTTGAAACGAGCAACAATGCAATAACAAGGCTCATGAATTTTCCAGTATCCGGTCCGAATATTTTATTTGCACTCAAATAACCTACTTCAACCACTCCTTTGAGTTCATCAACAGGAACTGAATAAAGAAAAATATAATTCAAGGCGGTGTAGACGAACATGACAACTAATGTTCCTATGAGAAGTGCTCTTGGTAGATTCTTCTTCACATTCTTTATTTCACCTGAAATATAAGAAGCCGCATTCCATCCGCTATAAGCATAAGTAACGTAGATCAATGATCCGGCGAAGGAAGCTGAGAAAACATCCTTCCATGCATGTGCACCCGGCGAGAAATCAGTAACATGTTCAGGCGAGTGAAACAAACCGAATCCTATGAACATGACCACACAAACAACTTTTGCAACAGTGAAAATTCGCTGAAATGCTCCTCCTGCTTTTAAGTTAATAGAGTGAACACAGGTGATTACAAGAATGACGGTGATCGCCAGGATCATAGGATTCACCTGAGGATATAATTTTGAAACATATTGAGCGAGAGCCATGGAAGCTGCAGCTATTGGCGCTGCAAAACCTACTGTTACACTCACCCATCCACTTGTGTAACCAACAACAGGATGATAGAGTTTGGACAAATAGTTATACTCTCCCCCACTTTGCGGAAACGCAACGCCGATCTCACCATAAGTAAGTGCTCCACAAAGCGCAAGAATACCACCAACGATCCAAAGCATCAGTATTGCAAAACCACTTTGTATTCCCATGACCTGAAAACCAAGACTGGTGAAAACGCCGGTGCCTATCATGTTTGCAATAACAATAGAAACAGCTGTGGTAAATCCGATCTTATGCGTGGACATTAATCAAATGATTGAGAAGATTTTTTTGACAGCTCGATCAGCAACTGATATTGCTGAGGAGAAAGATCGTTGTAATAGAAATTGATAGGATTTACTTTTTCTCCATTTCGTATCACTTCATAATGCACGTGAGGGGCCGTGCTTAAACCTGTACTTCCTACATACCCGATCAACTCACCTCTTAATACTTTCTGACCAACTTTCGCTTTGATCCTGCTCATATGTCCGTAGAGCGTTTGATACCCAAACCCGTGATTGATGACCACGTGATTTCCGTAACCCTGAGCAAGATTATCTGCTATTTCGATCACACCATCTCCTGTTGCATAGATCGGTGTACCTTGAACTGCGGTAAAATCCATGCCGGGATGAAATTCTTGCGTTTTATAAATCGGATGAGTTCTCCACCCAAAACCACTTGTTACGGCATGAGTAAGGTCTTTTTGATTGATAGGCATGATGGCAGGAATGGAAGCCACTAATTTCTCTTTGTTTCTAGCCAATTTCACAACCTCATCGAATGATCTTGATTGAACATACAAGCGTTTGGTCAAACGATCTACTCGTTCTGTTGCAGACACCAAAAGATCTGCGTTATCATAGCTGTCAAATGCACTGTATTTATCACTTCCTCCGGTTCCGCCATAACGAACTGAGCCCGGTACCGGTTCCGCTTCAAATATCCTTCTGTAAATATTATCATCCCTGTCTTCCAGATCCTTTAAAACATTTTCAGCTTGTGTTACTTTTTTTGAAAGCAGATCGTATTGAAGCTGCAGTGCTTCGATCTCGCGATTTTGTCTTTTCTCGTAAGGTGAAGGAAGGAATTTTCTGGATAGAACAATGGTTATCGTTGCGAACACAATACCCGTAGCCAAATAGGAAACAATTCTCCAGAACCAATCCTTGAAAGTAAGACTGGCTTTTTCATACGTTAGCGACTTGGTATTGAATCTGTATTTTACCTTGCTCATTGTTTAAAGCAAGATTTAAAGATAAGAATTTAAGCCGTTAAAAGCACTGTTAAAAGATGTAAGAATGCTTATTTCCGGACCTCAAATGTTTGAAAACCTTTCCATTCTCCTTCTACGGGGATCACTTCCGTGACTTTAGCTAAACGTGGACCTACATAACACCATTCTATGAACTGATTGATGCTATTCTCTTCCCCTTCTGCTTCTATGTAGACAGTTCGATCCGGATTGTTACGAACAAATCCAGTCAAATCAAATTCATGTGCCTTTGCTTGTGCATTGAATCGATACGAAACTCCCTGTACCAATCCCTTTACGGTGATGTTATAATGGCGCAGCAATAAAAACGGCAATAAGTGATTTCTACTGTGTTTTATTAATGATGTTGATCTTGGATTCACCAACAACCCTGAAAGCAGTTCTTCTGTTCTTTTGGTGTGCCAATTCGAACTCTTCGCTTTTAGGTACCATTTTATTGATCTCCTCTTCAGGTATGATCGGCTTTGTTTCACCGTAACCTTTCGCATGGATCTTATCTTTCTTGATTCCTTTACTCAACATATAATCCACACAACTTTGCGCACGACCTTGAGATAAACGCATGTTGTATGCATCATTACCACGGGCATCGGTATGAGAACTTAATTCGATACTTAAGTTGTCGTTGATCTTGAGAAGGTCGATGATCTTATCCAATACTTCCAAAGATTTAGGACGCAAAGTAGCTTTATCAAAATCATATTCAACTCCTTCGATCTCTATATCTCCTTCAGGAATCTTACCCAGAAAGAAGTCTTTGGTAAATAATTCTGATTCTGTCTTTCCTTTAGTAATTACCTCATCGGCTCTACCGAAATAACCGGTCTTCTGAGCTTTCAAGAAGTACTCCATGTGTGGCTTC
>DAORJH010000148.1:0-6522 GCA_035438925.1 Bacteroidia bacterium
GTGACAGGGCGGCATTCTAACCAGCTGAACTACCGGTCCTAGAATCTTTTTTCATTGTTTCAAATCTATGGGCGGCATTCTTCCTTTTTAAAGCTGAATGGCGAGGTTTTCACTCCCCATCGCGAGTTTACCTCGCGACTACCGGTCCTAGAATCTTTTCCCAAATAAATGATTTGGGAGGGCAAATGTACTAATTTATCTGAATATGCAAAAATTTTTTAATGCCTTTACATTCACTTATACGCCTGTATGGAATAAAAAACACCCTTCAATAAAAATGCCGGCCATGAGACCGGCATTCATGTTATATGAGATGATAATTATTCCTCTTCAGACTTACCTAAAACATTTACGTTTCCTAAACCTGAATTCTGGATCAGATTGCTTAAAGTCGTTTTAGGAGTTCCGTTGTTTGTAGAGAATACCGGCTTCTTTACGGCAGGCTTTCTTGGTCTGGCCTTTTTTGCTGCAGGCTTCTTCGCTGCCTTTTTCTTAGGAGCTACTTTCTTCTTCGCTACTTTTTTCTTTGCAGTTTTCGCTTTTTTAGTAGCCTTCTTTTTAGGGGCAGGCTTTTTCTTAGCGTTCTTCTTTTTTGGAGCTGATTTTTTCTTTGCAGCTTTTTTAGCGCTTTTTTTCGCTCCCTTTTTCTTTACGACTTTTTTCTTCGCCGCTTTTTTTGCTTTTTTTGCCATATGATTTACTTTTTAGTTTAGTGATCTTCTCAAAATATTTACAGTAAAATTTAAGTTCACATTCCGCGCATTTTGGACTTCTTGCAAGGCAAGTGTACCTGCCGTGTAAAATGAGCCAGTGATGCGCTTTTGGTATCAGTGATTCAGGTATAAATTTAATTAATTGTTTTTCACATTGCAAGGGATTTTTAGCATTATGCGTCAATCCCAATCGGGCACTTACCCTGAATACATGTGTATCCACGGCCATCGCCGGCTGTCCGTGAAGCACTGAAACGATGACATTGGCTGTTTTTCGGCCAACACCCGGCAATTTCACCAGTTTTTCAATGGTATCGGGCACTTCACCCTTGTATTGCTCCGTTAAAAGAGTTGCCATTCCGGCCAGGTGCTTCGCCTTATTATTGGGATAACTGATGCTCTTGATATAAGGAAAGATCTCGTCAGACCCCACTTTGGCCATCGTTTTTGCATCCGGAAAACGCTGAAATAGGGCCGGTGTAGTCAAGTTCACTCTTTTATCCGTGCATTGCGCACTCAGGATCACAGAAACCAATAGCTCGAAGGGATTACTATAATGCAATTCGGTTTCAGCAACAGGGACATGTTCCCTGAACCATGCCAGTATCTTCTCATATCGCTCTTCTCTTTTCATGTTCGCTAAATTAGTTTTTTTATACTTTTCTATATCCTTCATTTGCTAACTTTGCTGAGATGTTATTGCGTTGTCTTTCGGCTTTTGCCCTCTCACTCATCCTTATTTCCTGTGAACCGGGAAACAAAAAAGAGATACAGAAAAAAGAAATGGGCAATATTGACCCTGAAGCCGTGAAAAAACAATTCATGGAAGCCAATAAACTGATCGTTCAGAAAGAGAATGATGAAATGGATTATTATGAACGTTCCCACCAAATGTCATGCACAAAGACCAATTCAGGAATTCGCTATTTTGTTTATGAACCATCGGCAAAAGGCGACAGCATTCGAACTCAGGATAAAGTTGTCTTATCTTATAAATTAAGTTTGCTTGACGGAACCCTCTGCTATAGTTCAGAAAAAGACGGCAAAAGAACGATCATCGTTGGACAAGATGATATTGAAAGTGGAGTACATAAAGCACTTTTGTATCTGAAAAGGGGAGATAAAGCCATACTTCTTCTTCCTTCGCATTTAGCTCATGGACTTATGGGAGACATGAAAAAGATCCCACCTCAAATGCCTATCGTTTATGACATTGAAGTGGAGTAAAAGCGTGGTCCCGACTGCAATGGCTGTGATCCTTCTGATCGCCTGCCTTTCCTGTGGAAGAAAAAAGAAAAAGAATGAATTCAGTCAACATCCATTGGGATACCATTGGAAGCTCCTTGCCTTTAGCAGTGATTCGGCAATTTACCTGAATGGAAAAACAGCCAGGGTGAACGCGACATTCTGCACCCAAAAAGATTCCGTTTTTTATGACAGTCGTCACGATCTAAGAGATCGCTTCTTTGTCAAGATAGATACTTTGAATAACACAAATAAACTCCGTCATGTGATCTCACGTTGTAATAAGGGAGACAGCCTCTGTGTTTTGATCCCTGTAAAAGACTTTTTCAAAGAACAATTTGGAACAGAGATCCCTTTTTTCAGTGAGCAGGACAGTGTAGTGAAAATTTATTTGCGTGTAATTGAAATATTAAGCGAAGAAGCCTATTCTGAAATCACCACTAACATACTTAACAACGAGAACGAAGAGATAAAAAACTATTTTGGTTCAGAAGAAAAAATGAAAGCGGCGAAGGACAGTCTTGGTTTTTACTGGGTAGAAAGACCTCCCTCACTGAACGGAGAAAATATTCACTCCGGCGACCTCATTTCTCTATCTTACGAAGGCGCTTTTCTTGATGGAAGAATTGTGGATGTTTCACCGGCAAATTTCAGCATTAATTATGGTACGCCCGATCAAATAATAAAAGGATTAAATTATGTTATCTGCAGGCTGAAATTAGGACAGGATTCAAAAATAATCTTACCTTCGCAACTCGCATTTGGTGAGCAGGGAAGCAGTAACGGAAGCATCGCTCCTTTTACACCAATGCTTTATAAAATCAGTATAACAACAAAAAAATGAAAAAAATCAACTCACTTATTATTGCTCTGCCGGCTTTGAGCTTACTGGTATCTTCCTGTGGAAAAGGTTCGGATTCAAAATTTGAAGGATATACCAGAGCTGAGAACGGACTTCACTATAAATTCTTCAATCATACCGAAGGAGGAGCAACTCCTAAGATCGGAGATTTTTTACTGTTGAACTACCAGTTCAAACTGCAAAGCAAGGACTCCGTTCTAATGGATTCAAAAGCCAACAGTTCTGACGGAAGTGGTTATGCAGAGATCCCTCGTCCGCGTTCTACTGACAGCGGAAGTCTGGAAGACGGGATCATGATGCTGAGCAAAGGTGACAGCGCTTCTTTCATTATTTCAGCAGATTCCTTCTTTTTAAAGACAATGGGCATGAACGAATTGCCAAAATTTGTTAATAAAGGTGATTTTCTTCAAGCAAATATGAAGGTGGGAGAGATCATGACCAAAGATGTGGTGGATGCCAGAAGACAGAAACAAATGGAAGAGAGACAAGTGAAAATGCAGGAACTGGCTTCTCAAGAACAGCCGGCGCTTGATAAATACCTTGCCGATAATAAGATCACAACAAAAGCAAATGAAAGTGGTTTGATCCTTATCATGCAGAAAAAAGGAACAGGTCCATCTCCTAAAAAAGGAGACATGGTAGAGGTAAATTATGTTGGAATGCTATTGGATGGAACTGTTTTCGATACAAGTATTGAGTCTGTTGCAAAAGAAAAAAATACATTTAATCCTCAGCGTCCGTACGAACCAATTAAATTTCCTTTAGGCCAGGGACAAGTAATTCCGGGATGGGACGAAGGTCTGGCTCTTTTAAACAAAGGTGCGAAGGCTAAATTCATCATTCCTTCAAAAATAGGATATGGTGAGAATGCAGCAGGACCAATTCCTCCATTCTCTACACTGGTATTTGAAGTAGAGTTAGTAAACTTTAGTGCAGGACCTCCTCCACAACCACAAGGACAGGTTCAGCCTAAATAATCTGGCAAAGTATTTGTAACCAATATTAAAAAAGTAATATGAAAAAGCTGATTTTAATGGTCACTGCAATAACTGCCCTCTCATTTGGTGCAGTTGCTCAAAAGAAAGGAAAACAAAAACTAAGTAAAATGGATAAAGAATTTCTAAGTAAACAAAGCGATGGTATCTACGCCAAATTTGAAACAAGCAAAGGCGATATCTATACTATCCTTGAACATGTAAAAACACCAATGACAGTAGCCAATTTCATTGGACTGGCAGAAGGAACACTTTCCAATACGGCAAAACCAATGGGAACCCCTTATTTCGATGGACTGAAGTTTCACCGTGTGATCCCGAATTTCATGATTCAGGGTGGTTGTCCGCTTGGTACAGGAACAGGAGATCCTGGATATAAATTCCCTGATGAATTTGATGCAAGTCTGAAACATTCTGGTCCCGGTATTTTAAGCATGGCTAACGCCGGCCCGGGAACGAACGGTTCTCAATTCTTCATCACCCATGTAGAAACTCCCTGGCTTGACGGTAAGCATACTGTTTTTGGTCATGTTGTTCAAGGAATGGAGAATGTGAACAAGATCGTTGGGAATGATACCATCAAAAAGCTGACAATACTTCGCAAAGGAAAAGATGCTGAAGCCTTTGATGCGCCGGGATTATTTGAAAAAGAAAAAGCGGCTTTACCGGCAAAATTAGCTGCCAAACAAAAAGCAGAAGAAGAAGCGGCCAAGAAAGCAGCTGAAGAAGCACTGAAAAAATTCGCTAACGGAAAGAAAACAGACTCAGGACTTCAATACATCGTTGAGAAAGAAGGAACAGGAAAATCACCTAAGGATACAAGCAAGGTGACCGTTCATTACACTGGTTATTTCATTGACGGGAAAATATTTGACAGCAGCGTTCAAAGAGGAGAACCTGCAACGTTCCCATTGAATCAGGTGATCAAAGGATGGACAGAAGGTTTACAATTAATGAAAGAAGGGTCGAAATACACTTTCTTCATTCCTTACACTTTGGCTTACGGAGAACAAGGTTATCCGGGAGCTATTCCACCGAAAAGTGATTTGATCTTTGAAGTAGAATTACTCAAGGTCAACTAAGAACGGTTCAAAAGAGTTTTACAATTAATAAGCGAGATCACGTCTCGCTTATTATTTTTATAGCAATATCCATTCGGGAACCTAAAGATGAACAAATCAAGCATCACATCGTTTTACAGAGAGACCAAAGATCTCTTGCTCAAAAACAAAACGATAAGCGCAATCTTTTTGTTCTACTCTCTTTGGATCATCCAGGCATTTATCACTTCTGCAGATTTTGAACTAAAACAATTCAACGGAAGGATGATAGGCATCACTACGCTCAATGCCTATGACGCTACTATAAGGGTCTCACTTTTTTTCCGTTCTCTCTTTCTACTGACGATAAGTTTTACTTTATACCTCACTCTTTTTTCTTTTCTCCATAAAATAACAAAGGGCAAACTGATCGGATCTGAGTTGAAGATCATCGCCTACAGTTCACTAGCCGGAATTTTCTTTTTCACCTTTCGTCTTTTTGGTTTTCAAGTAGAAAGTTCGATCGAATGGGTCTATTTCCTGCATAAACTGATGATCGCTTCCTTGCTTCTTAAATTTCTATTTAAGAATGGGAACAAAGGCCTTTCGATTGCAAGCTACAGTGCTTTGATCTTACTTAGCGTAGCGCTTTATTTTCTTTGTTCCGACCTCAGTCAGGTATTCGGGGGCCACAAACAACCGGATATCTTTCTTTTCTCCTTTGCAATTGGACTCTTATTGATCAGCTTATTCCATTCCATCTCGGCAAAAGAACTTTCTATTGACCCCAGGATAGATAAACTTCTTTATGTACTAAGCCCATTACTATTTGCTCCCTTCGCTTCAATCCTGAAGGATGAGATCTACCTGATCTTTAAATTCAATGAAATGGAGATTCCACTCTTTCTTTCCTGGTCTTTAGTTTATTTGATTATCGTCTTGTTGATCTTGTACAGAATAAGAAAGAAAAAGAATTTAGTGGATCTGAATTCATTGTCTATTTCTGAACTACTATCTAAAACCTATTTCCCGCTTTTTGTGTTCTCAATATACAGTTACCAATTGTATCAATACAGTATTGCTTCGAGTGGAGAAATGTTTGAAGCAGGGAACAAATACCTTCCTGTAATGGAATTCAGCAAATGGGGAGTAGTTCCAATTTTCGAAAAATTCAATTCACATTTACTCAGCGACTTCTTTTTCAGCTCCATCTATTCTTTCTTCAACGGGATCAATGGAAATGAAATTGAACTTTATGATTTTCTAACCGATGTCATCAATGGCTTACTGCTTTATTATCTCGTCTTATTTTTAAGCAGAAATGCCTACATCGCTTTGTACGCTGCATTATTTTGTCCTTTTTATCTTAGTCTTTGTCCCAATGAACATACGTTCATGATCTTCGGAATTCTAGCATTCTTCAAGATCAGTGAAAATCAAGCAACATTCAAGAATTATCTTCTCTTCTCTTTTACTCTGCTATTTCTCATCATTTGGAAGATCGACATTGGCTTTGCTTCTGTCTTTTATTTATTGACTCTTTTCGTTCTACATTATTTCTTCTCGAAAAGATCGCAACTGAATATTAAAAAACTCATCCTCTCGCTTATCTCTGTATTTATTTTCTCAGCCCTTATCATCACGATCATTTCTATGGCAAGAGGATT
>DAORJH010000149.1:0-6504 GCA_035438925.1 Bacteroidia bacterium
GGTAGTATCTACACCACCTGCAACAAACAATGGAACTTGTTCCGGGCAAGGTTTATGGACGAGTTATTCTGTTTCATTACCGGCTTCCTGCAACAATAATCCCAATGTGAAAGTTGGATTCAGATGGCAAAACATTGACGCAACCGGGGCAGATCCTGCTGTTGCTTTGGACGATGTGGCACTAACTGCAACATCAAACTCCTTTACTGCTACTTTTACAATGCAACCAAGCATTTGCGTGGGAGGTTCTTTAACACTCACTGCGAATACGGGTACTTATGTTGTTAGTGGATATACATGGACATCCATTCCTGGAGGCGTTTCCTTTTCAAGCCCAAATGCATCTACTACCATAGCAACATTTACAAATGCGGGTCCATATAGTGTTTCCTTAACTGCAGTATCAGGTGGGACAACGGCCAGTTATAATCAAATGATCACAGTGAATCCTTTACCTAACGTGAGTGTAACTGCAAGTCCAACTGCAATTTGTTCCGGCCAAAGTACGACATTGACCGCAACCGGTGGCACGGCCTATGCATGGAATCCCGGCGCATTAACAGGGGCTACTGTTGCTGTGAGTCCTACAATCGCAACTGTTTATTCAGTAACCGGTACAGGAAATAATGGTTGCAGCAGAACCAGAACAATAAGCGTGAATATTAATACGGTGAATATAACTTCCATCGCTTCATCAGGAACGATCTGCAATGGATCAAGTGCAACGCTAACGGCAAACGGAGGTTCGGCCTACGTATGGAATCCGGGTTCATTGAACGGAAGCAGTGTTGTTGTTTCGCCCACGATCACCACAACTTACACAGTTGCAGGAACCGGATCGAACAATTGCACAGGCAACAGTTTAGTTACTGTTTCAGTTGTGATCTGCAATGGGATCAATTCCATTGCACTTGTCAACAGTAACTATTTCGCTTTTCCAAATCCCGCAAATGATAAGTTAACGATTCAATACAACTCCAATGAAAATGTTTCAGTAACAATAGAATTGAGAGATGCATTGGGTAAAATGATCAGAAAATCAAACCATGAATTCAGTGCGAATGAAAATAAGTTCAATCTTGATCTTACAGGATTGAATTCCGGTATGTATTTTATCAAAATAAACTCAAATGAAGATGCTCGCGTGATCAGATTCATTAAAGAGTAAAGACTCACTTAAAGAAAAAAGGCAGACTTGAATAAGTCTGCCTTTTTTTATTTGCTTTTTTCGATCTCTAAACCGAGATCCATTATAAAAGGAAGTGGGTCTTCGCGCATGCCTTGAACAAATTCAAATTTGTATTTTCCGCCCAATGGAAATTTTACATTCTTCTTCACCGGCACTTCAAAGTCAAAGATATCACCAGCCCCACTGCCCATCCACTCTCCTTTGTTATTGGCCAGCATGATCTCCATAGTATCTGTCATCACTTTCCCATCGGGATAAGAAGTCGTTACAAATAGAAAAATATTACTGTAGGGGTACGCATCAGCATGTCGTATCTTGAATAGAATATTATTTAAATTCTTTGTGTCAGTGATCTCAAGATCAAATGTCACCTTATCCTTAGCAAACCATTCGTTATTGTCGAAAGTATGGTATTTACTGAATACTACCTCATTTCCGCAAGAAGTGAAAACAAATGCAAAGCCAATAACTGCTAAAGCAGCGAAAGATCTAATTATCCTTTGGTTTATCATCGTTCGGCTGTTTGTTTCCTGAATTCGTACCTGGATTATTATTGGGTCTGTTATTCGGTTTATGAAACGGCTTTTTGGGACCGTTCTGCTTGTTGTTTGGATTCTGATTAGTCGGCTTATTCTGTGGCTTCGCTTGCTGGTTCGGATTCGGTTTTTTCTGCACGTTTTGCTGAGGCTTCGGCTGTGGTTTATTCCCTAACCCCTGCTGTGGCTTATCCGTTCTGTTTTTGTTATGTAGGGAATTATTCGGTTTCTGATTCCTGTTCTGTGGCTGCGATTTGTGTTTTGGTTTTCTGTCAAATCGAGTTAAACTGTCCTGTCCAACCACATTTTCAAAACTATGTTCTATGACCTTAGGTTTGGCTTGTTTGTTGTCTTCTGAGATCAGGTCCTCAGGTTGCTCATTCTTTGCATTCATATCAAGAACCAGTTTCACATTCTCTACTTTCATAGGAATAAAAACGCTGGTGTCATGCTTGTAACTGAACCACATCATTCTTTTGAAAATATCTGTCTTTTGTAAAAACGCTTCTCCTTTTTTTGTTACCAGTCTCTTGTTTTCTACATCCGGAAATTCCTTCAAAGCATCCAGATAACTATCCAATTCATAATTCAAACAACATTTTAATTTTCCACATTGCCCTGCCAGTTTCAATGGATTCAATGACAATTGCTGGTAACGTGCTGCACTAGTGGTAACGGTTCTGAAATCAGTTAACCAGGTACTGCAGCATAACTCTCTTCCACAAGCTCCGATTCCTCCTAAACGGGAAGCTTCTTGTCTGGCGCCGATCTGACGCATTTCAATTCTCACTTTGAATTCATCTGCCAGCACTTTTATCAATTCTCTGAAATCCACACGAGCATCGGCCGTATAATAAAAAATTGCTTTTGATTTATCCCCTTGAAATTCTACATCACTTAATTTCATTTCAAGTCCGAGTTTCAAGGCAATTGTTCTAGCACGATACATGGTATTCACTTCCAGACCTTGTGCTTCTTTCCATTTATCAATATCTCCCTGCTTTGCTTTTCTGTAAACCTTTCTGATCTCTTCGCTGTCAAAATTAATATTTCGTTTTTTCAATTGAAGACGAACCAGCTCTCCTGTCAGAGAAACAATTCCTATATCATGACCGGGAGAAGATTCTACCGCTATTACATCACCTGTATTGAGAGAAAGATTATTTACATTCCTGAAAAACTCTTTTCTTGAATTCTTAAAACGAACTTCTACAATATCGCAGGCTTTCTGCCCATCGGGAGCCTTCATGTTCCCCAGCCAGTCAAAAACATTCAATTTATTACAGCCACCGGTACTGCATGAGCCATTGCTGCCACATCCTGCCGGTACACCATTCGTATCAGAACCACATCCTCTATTGCTATTACATGCTCCACCCATAATGAAACAAAGATAAGCTTATTACTCAGTTTCTGCAATAGCAGGAAATTTGTAAATTTGATAAAGATGAGGCATTTAAGCGTATTGTTGTTTGTTCTAACCAGCTTGCTATTGACGGCTCAGGACAAGGTTTATTTCCTCGACGGAAGCAAGCTAACCTGCACAGTGGTGAATATCATGGCAGAACACATTGAATTCGTGAACGGACAGGGTAATTCTTCCATCGTCAGTAAGTTCGATCTGCTCTTGATCGAATACCATAACGGTAAATTTGAATTGTTCAATCGGGCAACAAAAGATCTGGAAACGCATGAATCGGAAGAAGAAAATGCTAAGAAGAATGTGGAGACTTCGCAATTCAAACAAAATTATCTTTCAATAAATACTCTGGCTCTTACAAACGCTGATGTTTCTGCCTTTTATGAATACGTAACTCCAAATAAAAAAGGAGGTTTTGGAGTGATGGGTGCTTATAATTTCAATACAAGAACAACTTTTCAGAATATTTTCTTCGCTAATCTTCCCAACAGCAGAAAACTGTATGATTTGGGAATCTTCTGTAAAGCCTATATAAATCCATCTGCTGAGAAGAATATTAAATTCTCGTTGGGATTATTTATGAAATACACCAACTTTACTTTTGATATTGTAAAAATTGATTCGGTTAGTGGTCCAGCCGGAAGCACGCAGATACTAACGTATTCTCATTCCGGCGGCATGCAATTGGCCAGTATGGGCACCCTTGATTGCAGGGTGAATTTAAATGATAACTTTTTTATCACCGGACTCGTTGGCTTAGGAGGATTTAATTTACGAGGCGCTTACAAACAGGAATTCAATAAGGAGATCAATAAAAATCTAAAGCCGGGAGAGCAGGTAATGAATTACTCTTTTCTTCCAAAGATCTATTTCGGACTTAACGCAGGATTCAATTTTTGAAAAAGCTGATTTTCATATTCACATTACTTATCAATTTTATCTGGGCTCAAAATGACCGGATCTTTTTGAGTAACGGTCAATCCAGGAATGGTATTGTGAGTTCGATCAGCAAAGACCGTGTGTTTTTTCGGGCAAATGACTCTGCTGTGGTAAAGAGTTATCTGAAAAATGAGATCTTGCTCATTGAAAAATTCGATGGGAAGATCTATCACTTTGCTGATAAAGAAAAAATCACAGATACAACGAAGAATAATTACTTACATCATAACATTTCGGTTCAGCCTTTCAATATCTTGCTTGGAAGAATTACGGCAAATTATGAATACATCAACAAGAACGGAACGATCGGAATACTGCTGCCTTTATCGATCACTTTTGATCCGGTGGGTCCGATCTACAAACCGAACAAAGACAGCAGTGGCGTAACATCCTACAGACACATCAAGGGATTGAACTTTGTTACAGGAGCAGATCTGAATTTTTATCCTGGAAAAAGAAGATTCAAAGGTTTCTTCATTGGACCGAGAATACGATATGGAGTTGATATGTTCTTAAGCAACATTGAAGGCTATTCTTTACAAACGCAATTAGGAATGAGAAATGAAAGCTACAAAGGCCATGCTTTTCATTCACTTTCTGTTGGATTTGGCTTTGTACGCATCCTTTCATCTCCTGCAGGAAATCTGATCAGTCCGAAAGAAACATTTGGATGGGCCAGCATCAATTACAGGATCGGATTTGGCTGGTGATCATACCAAGCTGTATCTTTTCTCAAAATCAATATTTCCCTGTTGCCCTCCACTGTGAATCACCAATATTCTTTTGTTCTTTAGTACCTCTCTTTTGTGGAAGAGGTCTTGTACCGCAAAGAATAACTTTGCAGTGTAAACATGATCAAGAGGAATCTGGTATTCTCTTTCAAAGTCATTTTTAAACTCAAAGAGTTGTTGAGAAAATGCTGCATAACCACCAAGGTGATAAGAATTCAAAATAGATGAGGTCTGCAAACTATCATCTTCTTTTATTGGGTCTTTCCCGAATAACTCCATCCAATGATTGGCCGAATCGATCAATTTGTTCTCTCCTTTTAAAACAGAAATACCAATGATCTTTTGATTAGAACTTGATGAAATTTTTATGCCCGAAAAAGTAGCAGCTGTTCCACAGGCACAAAAGACATAATCATACACTGTTAATTCTTCCTTCAGGATCTCCGTACAACCCTTCACCCCCTCGTTATTGTTACCACCTTCTGGGATCAAATAGAGTCTTCCGAATTTTTCATTCAAATCCTGAATGAATTCAGTGCTTTCCTTTCTTCGATAGTCTTCGTTACTCACAAAATGCAATTGCATTCCAAACTTAACTGCATTTAATAGTGTGGAAGAATTTTTAATTTCCTCTTCTCTTCCTCTGATTACCCCCACACAAGGCATTCCTTGTTCTTTGCAAAAAGCAGCTGTAGAAAAAATATGATTGGAATGAGCCCCACCAAAAGTGAGAACTTTTTCACAAGCCTCTTCTTTTGCTTTTAAAATATTGTATTTGAGTTTGAATATTTTATTTCCTCCGTATAAAGGATGAAGCAAATCGAGACGCAGAACGGAAATGGTCTTTCCGTCAATTAAAATATCCTGAAGAGGAGGATTCAAGTCACTTAACTCTTTTCTTCCCAGATATTCACCAGATGAACTATGGTCTCTGTTGCCTTCTGCATATCATGCACACTCACCCACTCCTGCTTACTATGAAAAGCATGTTCTCCTGCGTATATATTCGGACAAGGCAATCCCATAAAGGACAAACGAGAGCCATCGGTTCCTCCTCGGATACTGGAAGTGACAGGTTTTATTCCAGTGCGTTTAATAGCTTCCACTGCATAATCAACCACCTGTGGACATTTATTCAGTACTTCCTTCATGTTACGGTATTGCTCCGTTACTTTGAATTCAAAACTACACTTCGAATAAGCACTCAGAACATCACTCGTGATCTTTTTTAATTCCTCCTCTAAAGCAATCAAAGTAGGAGTATCAAATGCGCGAATGATGAATTTTATTTCAACCCGCTCTAATCCTCCATTAATGGCCGTCGGATGCATAAATGGCTCTTTCTTCTCTGTTGTTTCAGGCGTTTTATTCTTAGGAATACAATTAACGATCTCTGCAGCAATTTTAATGGCATGTTGCATTTTGTCCTTTGCAAAACCCGGGTGCGTTGGAAATCCTTTGATGACAATACTTACAGCATCAGCACTAAAAGTTTCATCCTCAATATGCCCCAAGGTTTCTCCATCCATCGTGTATCCATAATCAGCCGCCAGTTTTTTGATATTCACTTTATCGGCACCCCTGCCAATTTCCTCATCGGGTGTGAAAAGCAAACGGATCTTTCCATGCTTTACTTCCGGATGCTTCATCAAATAATGAGCCGCATCCATGATCTCAGCTAAACCGGCT
>DAORJH010000150.1:0-6455 GCA_035438925.1 Bacteroidia bacterium
GTGTGATTCCACCATGCGTTGGTATTCCCGTTGCCGGAACTGCTGTGGCAAGTCCTACTATTGGATGTACTACTATCAACAGTAATTTAAGTTTAACCGGAACCGTGGCAGCCTGTGGTCTTACTTATCAATGGCAGAGCGCAACGAATATTGGCGGACCTTATACGAATATAGTCGGGGCAACACAGATCACAGCAGCAATTACTGCTACTGTCACATCGTATTTCAGGTGTGTTGTTTCTTGTGGTGGTAACTCTGCGAATAGTGCAGCAGCTACCATTTCGATCACACCCGGACCATGTTGCAGCGTGAACCTGGATGCAACGGCCAATGCGAATGGAGCAGCTTCTTTCAATATTACAACGACACAACCGAATGAGTTGATCATGATTTCCTATGATGGATGGAATGGTCCCGGAACAGGTCCTGTGACAGTGGATGGTAATCCTGCTACTTTGGTGGCTATTGCAAATAATGGAAACTCTGGAACATCTGAGGTATATGCTTATGCTGCTGCAGCAGCTGGGGTTCATTCTATTGTTTGTAACGAAAATGGCTATAGTTATCCACCTTATGGAATTAATTTCGCGGCATCCTTTTATGGAACAGGGTGTGCTTTGACACTTGCAAGCATTGACGGAACTGTAGTTAATACCATTGCTTGTACAACCGGCGGAAGTATTCAGGCGAACATCACAACTTTGAATCAGAATGAGATGATCTATTGTAATGCTGAGATAAATAACGGACAGGCCGGAAATTATCCTATACTTTGGACGAATGCGAATTTTATTGCGAGTCTTCATATAGGAAATGGAATTGATGCAGGACACGGTTATAGTGCAGTCGGATCTCCTGGAACTTATTCAATAGTAGCCACGAATACATCCCTACCAAATAATGGTTGTGGTGGATTGACCGTTATTTTGGTATCCATCAATCCTTGTGTTTGCGTTCAATTGCTGCCAATTGAAATGGAAAAGTTTGGATGTACTCCTTCTAATGGAGGAATGTTGGTGAACTGGATAACTGCCTCTGAGAGCAGGAGCAGTCACTTCACAATTGAGAGATCATACGATGGAATACAGTACATTCCTATTGCCAAACTCCCTGCAGCCGGAACTTCAAAGTCAAGGAAAGAATATTCCTATTTGGATAAAGATGCCCGGAGTGGAAATAATTATTATCGTTTAGTTGAAACGGATCTAGACGGACATTCAGATTCATTTGAGATAACGGAATGTGAATTGAGTAATACTTCTGGAATTTCTATGTATCCTAATCCGAATACCGGAACCTTTGAGCTAATGATCGAAACTGACATTGTGAACGGTGAATTGAAAGTCACCAATGCACTTGGTAAAATAGTAAGTGTACAAAAAGTTGTGCGAGGTTCCAATAAAGTGAATCTGAGTGGGCTATCAAAAGGGATCTATCAGTATTCGGTTGTACAGGATAACAAATCCATAAAGACTGGAAAGATTGCTTTGGAATAATTCTTTTTTTAAAGTGATCAGCTGATCAATTCTGCCTGATAACCAGCTTTTGCTAGTGCTTCAATTATTTTTTTTGAATCAGAATCAGAACTTTCAATAGTTAAGATCTTGTCCGCTACAGAAGTATTCACTTCCCATTTTAAAACAGAAGTAAGTTCCTTTAAAAATGGTGTTACTTTTTCGATGCATCCGCCACATTTGATATTGGTCTTGAATTTCAATGTTTCCATATTCTTTTATTTGACTTATATTTTTTTAAATTTAAGGAGTAGGCTGTTTGAAACCACGCTTACGCTGCTCAGTGCCATGGCTCCGCCCGCAATCATCGGATCGAGAAGAAAACCGTTGACGGGGTAAAGAATTCCGGCTGCTAAAGGAATTCCAATAAGGTTATAGATAAATGCCCAGAAGAGATTCTGGCGAACCGTATTTACAGTTATAGAAGAAAGACGAATAGCATCTGTGATCTTTCTGAGATCACTGGAGATGATCGTCATTTTTGCAACGTCCATTGCAATGTCACTTCCTTTTCCCATTGCAATACTGACGTCGGCTTGTGCAAGCGCATTACTGTCATTGATCCCGTCACCAACCATGGCAAGGATCTTCCCTTTCAATTGTAATTCTTTAATGAAGGCTGCTTTATCTGATGGAAGTACATTCGCTTTGTAATTTCGAATGCCCACTTGTTCCGCAACTGCTTTAGCCGTGCCGGCATTGTCGCCAGTGAGCATATAGACTTCAATGCCTTTTTCCTGCAGCAGACGGATCGCTTGGATAGAACTTGGTTTTATTTTATCAGCGATCGAAATTACTGCGATCAATTCCTTTTCGTTGCTAAAGAAAATAACTGTATTTGCTTTGGAGATCTTCAAGTCTGTCCATTCTTGTATGCTTTTATCGAATAGAATTCCTTCTTCCTTCATTAGATCCATATTTCCGATGAAGTACTTTTCTGAACGTGAAGTACCCATAATGCCCTTACCTGAAATATTTTCAATTTCAACACCTTCGATGAAGCTAGAGTCGTTCTTTAAAGTGTTGACGATCGCATCTGCCAAAGGATGTTCAGATGAACGCTCAATGGTATAGAGAAGATCTTTTAACTCCTTCGTTTCCTTCTTGATCCATTTCATTTCTGTTACTTCCGGTTTTCCTTCTGTAATAGTACCGGTTTTGTCAAGAACAATGGCTGTTATTTTTTTCGCCGTCTCAAGACTTTCGGCATCCTTGATCAGTATTCCCGCCTCAGCGCCTTTTCCAATGCCTACCATAATTGCAGTTGGAGTTGCAAGACCCAAAGCACATGGACAAGCGATCACGAGAACAGTGATCATGGAAAGTAAACCATGTGTCAATTCATTTTCCTTTCCGAAGAAGAGCCAGCAAGCAAAACTCAGCAAGGAAATTGCAATCACAATCGGTACAAAGACGGAGGCAATTTTATCAACTGTTTTCTGAACAGGAGCGCGACTACCTTGTGCATCTTCTACCATTTTGATGATCTGTGCTAAAAGGGTGTTGCTTCCTATTTTTTCAGCCTTGTACACAAAGCTTCCTTTCTGATTGATGGTACCTGCAAAAACTTTGTTTTCTGCTTTTTTTTCAATTGCTACCGGTTCTCCACTGATCATACTTTCATCAACATAGGAAGTGCCACTTAAAACGACGCCGTCTACTGCAATTTTTTCTCCCGGTTTTACA
Source organism: Bacteroidia bacterium (assembly GCA_035438925.1). GTDB lineage: Bacteria > Bacteroidota > Bacteroidia > B-17B0 > Aurantibacillaceae > Aurantibacillus. The sequence goes on from DAORJH010000150.1 coordinate 3,201, forward strand.
AGAATTGAATCCCCAAGTTCAATTTCTTTTATCAGAATGTCTTTCTGTTCTCCATTGGAATTTATCCTGGTGACGCTTTTTGGCTGCAATCCAATCAGTTTTTTGAGAGCGCTTCCTGTTTTGCCTTTTGCTTTTTCTTCCAGTAATTTTCCAAGAAGGATAAAGGATATGACAACAGCGGACGATTCAAAATAAACATGCGCATGCAATCCTTTGGCGTGCCAGTAGTGAGGAAACAAGGTGTTGAAAACACTGAAGATGTAAGCAACTCCTGTGCTCAGCGCGATCAAGGTGTCCATATTTGCCGAACGATGTTTCATCTGTTTATAAGCACCGATAAAAAACTGTTTTCCAAACCAGATCACAACTGGAGAAGCAAGCAACCACATAATGAGATTTGCAACAGGCCAATTCATGAAGGCAGGAGTCATTCCTATTATAACCAGTGGAACTGAAAAGGCCAGTGAGGCAAAAGTTCTTATCTTTAATTTTCTGAAATTTTCTTCCTGAATTGAATGCAGATTGTCTTTCGCATTTTCATTTTCTTCTATCATCAGGTCGTAACCACCCGATCGCATCGCTTCCTGCAATTGCTTAGGATCACAAATGGAAGGAATGTATTCAATATCAGCGAGTGCGTTCGCATAATTCACCGAAGCAGAAATGACTCCTTTTTGCATGGCGAGAATTTGCTGTGTGCTGTTAGCGCAGGAAGCGCAGGTCATACTGAGAACCGGATATTTTTTTCTGACACTGATCACGTTATAGCCAAGACTTCGGATCTCTTTCACGGCTTTCACAATTAGTTCTGATAGGATCTTGCCGCCGATCTTTGCTCTTTTGTTATTCAACTCTACCTGGTGTAGATCCATTCCTTCGATCTTTGCCAATGCGATTTCAATAAGCTGTGCACAATGCTCACTTCTTAGATCCTCAATAAGAATGTTAACTGTTTCTATGCCTGACATACTTTCATTCTCGCTCATAAAATTAAGGTTAATCGATAGTAATTGCACTGATCAAACTCATGCTGTCATAGGATAAGATTTATGTATCTGAAGGATGCATAAGGAATTTGAACCTCTTTCGCCAGTAAAATAATTTATTATAAATGCTCTTCAGATCAAAAAATACAGAAGAGTATAAACGGAATTCTCAATTCACTTTAAGATCATTCAACACATTTGTGCTTTCATGAATGTAAATATCTTTCGATAGATTGATCGCCCATCTGTTCTCTCTTCCAATTTTAGTTGTATCGTTCAGCATTCTTTGCTTGTCTTCATTCATGATATAAGCATTGAATCCTTTGATCTCTTTTCTCAGATCTTCGTACTTCTTTGACTGGGCACGATATTGTTTTTGTTCTTCCCTGAATTTATCCAATTTTAAATTATAGCGACTATCATCTTTTTTCAATTTAATTTCTTTGGATTGTTGTTCAAGCAATGCGAACTGTGGACTTTTTTTAATGCGTGCAGATGAATTTTTTACGATAAATGGATAGTTGATCGTATTGAATTCAGTATACAGGGCCTTGTTGATCTCGTCCCAAGGCAATGGATTGTCGAGTTGTTTTTCTCCAACATCTATCAAACTATATGGGTCCGGTAAGTGAACATCCGGTTCAACTCCTTTCAGTTGGGTGGTGCCTCCGTTAATTCGGTAAAATTTCTGATGTGTTATTTTTACTTGTCCCGCCGGTTTAATTGTGTCGAACTGGGCAAACAAAGCGTTGTCCAGATCCCAGAAGGACTGAACTGTACCTTTTCCGAAACTTGGAGTACCAATGATCACACCGCGCTTGTAATCCTGGATGGCTGCTGCAAGAATTTCACTTGCGCTGGCGCTTCCGTGATTGATCATGATCGCGAGTGGGCCGTCCCAGGTTACATCCGGATTTCTGTCAGGATAGATCGTGATCATGTTGTTCTTGCTTTTTGCTTGAACAACAGGTCCTAATGGAAAGAACAATCCTGCCATATCGATCACTTCAGAAAGGGAGCCACCACCGTTATCACGAAGATCGATGATAAGTCCCTTGATGTTATTCGCTTTTAATTTTTCAATCTCTCTCTTCACATCCTGTGCACAATGTCTTGCCCCATTTCGTGTAAAATCAGTGTAAAAGGATGGAAGGTAAATGTAGCCGTACTTGTTTTTGTTATCGAGGATCGCACTCTTAGCAAAGGTTTCTTCGATCTCCACTACATCTCGAACAATTGGAATGACCTTAATGCTGTTGTCACTCTTCTTAACCGTTAAGCGAACTTCTGTGCCTTTTTTGCCTTTTATCAGTTCGATCGCATCGTCCATTTCCATTGTGGTTACATCCACAGGTTCACCTGCGCCTTGTGCAACTTTAATGATATCGTCACCTGCTTTTAATTCACCTTGTTTGAAGCTTGGGCTGCCAACAATGATCTCACTGACTCTTAATGCTCCATCCTTGCTTTGAAGTCTTGCACCGATTCCTTCAAATTGTCCGCTCATCATCTGATCGAATTTCTTTTTTTCTTTCGGAGCAAAATATTCCGTGTGCGGATCGTATACGCCTGTGATGGCATTAGCGTATTGTGCGAATCTGTCCTTAGCAGAGATCTTATTGTAGAATTTCAGATAATCTTCTCCCCATTTCAATGTTTTTCTCCTTGCATCTACTTCTATGGAATCAAAAGGTTTTATTTTGTAAGACGTATCTTTTTTTGCAATGGCTTTCTCTTGTTTTTCTAAAACGTCATCTATTCTCGCAATGATCTGATACTTGAGCATTTTTCTCCATTCGTTCTTCAGCTCTTCTTCTGTTTTTGAATAATTCAGTTTTTTGTAATCCGTTTCGTATTCTTCTTCTGTATTCAGATCCAATGGTTTTGATAGGATCTCCTTCACCCAGTCATTTTTTTCTTTTACTCTTTTATTGATCAATTCAAGTGATAATTTAAAGAACTCCTGACTCTGATTGTTGATTTGATCATCTATTCCAGTTTGGTATTTATTGAGTTTATCTACATCTTCCTGAAGAAGGAATTTTTTTTCACGGTCAACACTGCGCATGTACAGATCATAAGCTTTCATTGAAAAAGCATCATCGATCTTAACTGAACTGTAATGATGTGTTTCAAGTGCGTCGAGTAATACACTGAAGATAATATCATTCTTGTCTAGAGAAAATTTCAGAACAGTGAATGAACTGAGTGCGAATGCAAGAAACAGAATGTAAGTTCTGCGACTGATCTTATGAAGGGACTTTAGCAT
>DAORJH010000151.1:0-6446 GCA_035438925.1 Bacteroidia bacterium
GGTCTCCCCTATTCCATAACTCCAGTTGGTGGCATAGTCTTTGTCCAAACCACTGGTTGCATTTTTTTCTCTTCTTTCCTTAGCCGCTTTATCAACTCCGGGAGTGGTGATCCCTTCTTTGTTTTCTGAATTCCCGTCAAGCGACAAAGCACTTGAGCGAGCTGCACGAATAGAAGCATAGTCAATGGTCAATTCTGACTTTCCTCTGGTACTGTATTTTCCGTATTCGTTCGTGGTAATGAGATTTCCTGCATTTGGCAAAGCACCTAATATTGAGGCCAACAAAAAGAAAGCGATCGCTTTTGCATATTCTTTGATCTGTTTTTCTCTCAGCGCATGTATGCCTGCTCCCGCCAAAACAAATCCAATCAAAATATAGCCGTAATACGAGATCTGTACGTGATTCGCGTTTAGTTCTAATGCTGTAAAAAGTGAAGTGATGGAAAGTCCTAACCAGTGCCTTCCTTTTAATAACAGAACAATTCCTCCTAATAAAGCAGGCAGATAACCCAATGCATTCGCCTTCGAATTATGTCCGGCTTCAATGATGATGAGGAAATACGAACTTAAACCGTAAGCAATGGCACCTGCAATGGCCAGCCAGGGATTTACTTCAAAGCATAGCAGAAGAATAAAGAATCCGAGAAAATAAAGGAAAAGATAACCACCCGGATGAGGCAGGTACAGCTTGAAAGCTGCGTCAATCTTGCTGATCAGATTTCCGTGATGTGCCGTAGAGATCTGATACGCCGGCATTCCTCCAAACATGGAATTGGTCCATAATGGTTCTTCATTGCTGTGACTTGTCCTGAAATCCACAATTTCCTTGCTCATTCCTTTGTGTCGGGCAATATCATCCTGCTTTAATTCTTTCCCGCTTAAAAGTGGTTTGAAATACACAAGTGTCAGTACTGCAAACAGCACAATGGCTGCAAGGTATGGGATCCATTTTTTGAAATCAGGCTTCATTTGTATCGTTATGGCTTTATTTTCGTTTTTTCTTAGGTTTTTAGAGGGATTTTTCCTCTTTTCCAAGGTCAAATATATCAATTATTGCATTGATTTTTCTTTTTGCCTTCTCTGCTATTTTCTTATTTTTGCATAGTTTCAATTATGAGTGATAACAAGCATTATTTTGCCCACCCAACTGCGGTCATCGATGATGGTTGCAAGATCGGTGAAGGCACCAAGATCTGGCATTTTTCTCACATCATGCACAATTGTACATTAGGAAAGAACTGTAACATTGGACAAAATGTTGTGGTGTCACCGGATGTTGTATTAGGAAATAATGTTAAAGTTCAGAACAACGTTTCCATTTATACCGGCGTCACCTGTGATGATGATGTTTTTTTAGGCCCGAGTATGGTCTTCACAAACGTGATCAACCCAAGAAGTGCTGTGAACAGAAAAAATGAATACGCAAAAACACATGTAGGAAAAGGCACTTCAATAGGTGCCAATGCGACTATCGTTTGTGGTCACGATATTGGCAAATTCGCTTTTATCGGAGCTGGAGCTGTTGTAACAAAGAATGTTCCTGACTACGCGCTGTTGGTGGGTAATCCTGCACGTCAGACCGGCTGGATGAGTGAATACGGTCATAAACTGATCTTCGATAAAGAAGGTAAAGCAACTTGTTCTGAAAGTGGTCAGATCTATCAACTGCAAAACAATATTGTTAGCAGGATTAGTTGATCTATCATCCAAAGAAATTATAATCAGGAATAGTTAGTATGTCAGATCAAAAAATAAATTTCGCAGTCATAGGCCAGGGTCATATTGGAAAAAGACATGCAGAAATGATCAGGAGAAATCCGGAATGTAATCTTGTTGCCGTTTGCGACATCAGATCAAAAGAAGAATTAGGGATAAACGATCTAAAGGAAAAATTTTACAATAGTGCTGAGGAAATGATGGTCCATCATCCAGAAGTTGCTGTTGTGAATGTTTGTTCACCCAACGGATTACACAGCAAACATTCCCTGCTTGCGATCGATCATGACAAGCATGTGGTAGTTGAAAAACCCATGGCCCTTTCAAAAAGTGATTGCGAGAAGATCATCTTCAGAGCCCTTCAACACAATACGAATGTGTTCTGCGTGATGCAGAATCGTTATTCACCTCCCAGCGCCTGGCTAAAAGAAGTGATGAATAAAAAATTATTGGGGGATATTTACATGGTGCAGTTGAATTGCTACTGGAACCGTGACGAAAGATATTACAAAGCTGGAGGATGGAAAGGTACACAGGAACTGGATGGAGGAACACTATTCACTCAATTCAGTCATTGGATCGATATCATGTACTGGCTCTTTGGTGATATCGATAACATTCAGGCAAAATTTGCCGACTTCAATCATCAGAAAACAACCGATTTTGAAGACAGTGGGTTTGTGAGTTTTGATTTCGTAAATGGAGGAATGGGATCCATTAATTATTCTACTGCCGTTTATGATAAGAATCTTGAATCTTCTTTAACTATTATTGGAAGTAAAGGAAGTATTAAAGTAGGTGGACAATACATGGATCAGATCGATGTTTGTAATATAAAAGATTATCAAATGCCGGTGCTTGATGCTACCAATCCCGCGAATGATTACGGAGCTTACAAGGGATCTGCCAACAATCATCACAATGTGATCGAAAATGTGGTGGACACGATCAAAGGAAGAAAAAAGATAACTACCAATGCAATGGAAGGATTGAAGGTGGTGGAAATAATTGAACGGATCTATTCACTCAGACAGGATGCTGTACTGAAATCAACTATCAAAATATGAACTTGTACCAGAAAATACTCAAAAAAGAAGCTCCGGTTGCTGTGATCGGACTAGGTTATGTTGGACTCCCTATTGCCTTGGCATTCGCCAAAAAAGTAAAGGTCATTGGTTTTGACATCAATGAAAAAAGAGTGAACATGATGAAAAAGGGAATTGACCCTAGTCAGGAACTTGGAAAAGAAGAATTCAAAAATTCGGATATTCTATTCACGCATAAACTGGAAGATCTGAAGAAAGCGAAATTCTTCATCATTGCAGTACCCACTCCAATTGATGAGCACAATCTGCCCGATCTAAAACCACTGATCGCTTCTTCAACCACAATAGGAAAAGTATTGAAAAAGGGAGATTATGTTGTTTATGAATCTACCGTTTATCCTGGATGTACAGAGGAAGATTGCATTCCTGTTCTGGAAAGAGAAAGCGGACTGAAATTCGTGAAAGATTTTAAAGTTGGTTATTCCCCTGAGCGTATCAATCCGGGAGACAAAGAACATACCATCACCAAGATCCTGAAGATCGTGAGTGGATGTGATGCTGAAAGTCTGGATATGATCGCAAAAACATACGAGATCATTGTAGAACCAGGCACACATCGTGCATCTTCCATTAAAGTTGCAGAAGCAGCTAAGATCATTGAAAATACGCAGCGCGATGTGAATATAGCATTGATGAATGAGCTCTCGATCATTTTCTCTCGTATTGGCATTAACACATATGATGTTTTAGAAGCTGCCGGAACAAAATGGAATTTCTTAAAATTCTTTCCGGGATTAGTAGGAGGACATTGTATTGGTGTAGATCCATATTATCTAACCTACAAAGCTGAGGAATTGGGTTATCATGCCAGAGTGATCAATAGCGGAAGATACGTCAACGACAGCATGGGCTTTTATGTAGCAAAGACCTGCGTAAAAAGGATCATTGCAGCGCATAAAAATATTTCCAGGTCGAAGGTCTTGGTAATGGGTGCCACTTTCAAAGAAGATGTGAGTGACATTCGTAACAGTAAAGTGGCGGACATCGTAAAAGAATTAAAAAGCTTTGGTGTAAAAGTAGAGATCGTTGATCCGCATGCCGATAGCGATGAGTTAAAACATGAATACGGTTTTGGTCTGAATAAATTAGGAAAAGGATACGACGGCGTGATCGTAGCTGTTAACCACAAAGAGTACAAAAAACTGGATGAGAAATTCTTTGAAGGTATCATGACAAAAAAAGGAATCGTGGTGGATGTAAAAGGCATGTACAAGAACAAGATCAAAAAATTAAATTACTGGAGTCTGTAAAAAAGACTCACAAAAAAGAACATGCGGCTGCTATTGATATTTCTAACGCTTGTTCCTATCATAAAAGCGCAGCAAGTGAACATCGGCAATGGTGTTCCATTCAACATTCAATCAGGACCGGAAAATGACCTCTATATCAAGGGGGACACTTCCGGTTTTTTTATGATCAATTCCAAAAATTCATTCAAGCAAGGAGAATGTCATTTGGTGAAAATCGCTTACAAAGGATTGATTCCCTTGTATGATACTGAATTGCACTATGGAGATAACTGGAATGTGACTTTACTTTCAGCTGTTTATGTTGCACCTAAACTTTTCTTGTATCTGGAAGTGAAAGAAAGTTCAAATAAAAAAGTAGTTTTGATCAGAAAAGAGTATGACGGCAATGAAGGCAAAGATCTGAATATAGAAAGCAGACTGGATAGTTTAAGCAGTGAAAATCAGATCGGATATCGCGTATGGAAGATCGCGCAATCCAAAACCGAAAAAACGCTTTATACGATCAAACAATTAAACGAGAACAATTTATTTGAAAACCGTATAGCAGCTTATCTCAATGAAACGGGAGAAAAAAAATGGGAGTATACAGAAATTGACAGTAGTAGAAGTTTAATACGGCAGTTTATCGGTGACGACAAAGGAAGACTGTATGCACTTTATAAGAACAAAGCAGGCTATTTCGGAGTTAAATCAATGACAGGAGATAAAGCAAATGACAGAACGAGACTTTTACCTGTGAACAAGATCAGTATTTTCGAGCCCGCACTGGAAATATTGAATGGAAAACTCTATTGTTCTGGCGAGTTCATGCCGGGTATTGGAATGAATAAAGAAATGAATGAAACGCCGGCCAATGGCTTTTTTCTGCTTCGGATGGAGACCACTAGTTTGGAGATCAAAGACAGTTGTTATGACGATTTAAATCAACGATTACAGAATAAACTCAACTATAAGTACAAGAACAAACAAATCGGAATAGAAGGAGAAAAGAATACAGCCTGTGGTGCAAAAAATTACCTGCATTACGGCATGTTCAGCTTTAAGGGAGCTGTTTATGCAGTGAAATACCATGCCAACCTCAAAAGTGGGAAAGTTGTTTCCAGGAACGAAATCATCATCTTAAAATACAATCACGGTAAACCCGAATGGATGCAGATCATTCCCGGAAATAACACGGTAGCTTCAAAAATGGGTTTCGAATTTATTTTCACTGATAAAATGCATTTGTTCTATTTTGATCACAAAGACAATTTGATCCATTACCCGGAGATCGGGTTCTATTCCCCTAAAAAATACAAGGCTGTTGCCGATAACGCCGCTATTTTAGTAAGAGTTGGAATTGATGAGAGAGGAAGCATGGAAAGAGACAATATCTTTACTTACGTTGAATGGCAGCAGCACATTTATTCTGACATCAAAAAACTGAATGAAGAAAAGAATGTGATCATCGGATCGGATGATGGAAGAAAAAGAAGATTTGATAAGCTGAGTTTGGTTGATTGATTCAGCTCTTCAGAACTTTCTATTCTTTTATGATCTTTCTTTTTAATTCACGACCCTCGGATCTTACCTCTACAAAATAGATTCCTTTTTCCAACTTACTCAGATCGATCACCTGGGTCTTTTCACTGACCTCATTTGTAAAAATGATCCGGCCCGTAAGATCAAGGATCTTCAGACCTTCCATTTTTCTTTCTGAATTAACTGTTAGTTTTTCTTTGAAAGGAACAGGATAAACATCAAGTTGAGATTCGTTCCAACTCAACTCTTTGATCCCAACAGGAACTAAAAAAGAAAGCGTATCACAAAAGTGATCATTATTTATCTCCTTGTCGTTTTTAAAATTTGGAACAGAGGAATTGATGCAAATTTGTCGTTTATAGATATTCCCCGGCAGAATTCCGCCTGGCTGGTATTCATATTTGCCATAGAACATACCTGTACTCACTTCCACTGTATCGAAAGGCAGAATAACATTGTTATACTTCTTATGTAATAACTGTGGGCACCACATTAAGGACGAATAGTGATTCAAATAAAAACTCATCACTGTGTCTGCCGTATAATTTTTAACCTTTACTTTCAAATCCAAATGAGGAACATATCCTGTTCCAACAAAATTATAAAGGCTGCCGGTAAGCATAGAAAAGCCAATGACTCCAACATCAGGCTGTGATTGAAAATTTCCATTTTTGGGAAAATGAAACAATCCGGAAAAGGTCATTTCTGTATTAACAAAGCTGCTTCCGTTGGTGATCACATTCACATTCTGCTTGTTATTGATCGTGACGCCGGTAGGATTTACTCTCTTTAGAATAGCTGCAGAAAGATAGATCAAACTTAAACTTGAGGATAATACCGCATAAAAAGCAGC
>DAORJH010000152.1:0-6434 GCA_035438925.1 Bacteroidia bacterium
GGAATGTAGTCCACGAAATCCCCCTATAACTTAGATTTATTATGCCTGTGGCAAGGAGCAAACCTAAACTCGTCCATCCGGCTTTCATGAAATTCAATCCGATTTTATGTAGGAGTTCTTTTTTATCCGGGTGTTTCCGAACAGATGGCATCAATATCGCAACGAAAAAGAGCATTCCTCCTACCCAGAAACAAGCGCCCAAAATATGCAGATACACGGAGGTATGGTAAAGAAAAGACATTTTTCGTTCAGTTATTTTTTCCATCCGATAGTTCAATGAGGATCTCGGAAGAAAGATTTTCTATGTAATAATTATATTTCTCTTCCTCCTCCTTATTTGAATGCAAGGGTTTATGCGCCAATGCCCTGTTCAATTGGCTGATCTTTTGATTTAAGCTTTGCGTTTTTTCTGAGAAGAAGGTATGCGAAAATTTCTCCCAAACATAATTGATCGCTTGTTCGTTCGGATGAGCCAGATCTTCTTTGTAAAAACGATGATCGCGCAGGTCATCGCTCACCAATTCATAGGCGGGAAAATAATGACAATCTTTATTCTGCTGACAATTGGTTTGTGCTGCAAGGATGAGAATGGATTTGCTCAATGAATTGTTCTCCACTCCGTCTTTTAAGTATTTAACGGGAGAAACCGTAAAGATGAATTGGATGGAGGGATTGATCTTTTTTATACTTGTAAGCAATGTCCCGTATTTAGAAACGATGCTTTCATAAGTACAAAGCTCTTTTGCAAACAAGGTACTTTTTTGTTTGTGACAATTGGCCACCACTGCATTTAATTCTAATTCTTGGTAATAAAAGGCAGTGCCAAATGTAAAGATCAGCACCTTTGCTTCTTGTAAGAATTGCAATGCCTTTTTTTGTTCTTCTTTTATTTGGTCTACTAATCCTTCCTTCGAACTTGCCTTCACGGAGGAGTGATGATCGTAACTGAAGTAGTCCGATCCTCGTTCAAGTATCTTTTTTGTATCCACACTTCCTGAAAGAATATCATTCAAACACATTTCCATACTCAGCGGATTGAATAAAATGCCATTGGGATTTTTGTACACCTTCATGCGCATTTCGATCATGCGTTTTCCTATTTCTTCTGAAAAACAGGAGCCTATTAAAAAGATTCCGTTTGAATGACTTAGTTCAAATTCTGCTTTTTTAGGAGTATGATCTAAATGAAATTTCAAGGATTCAGTTCTTTGAATTTTGAATCTAAGAAGTTCTTGGCTGCCTCGTAATTGTTTTCAATGATTCCATCCAGCACGGCATCTTTTAATGCATTCTTCAGTATTCCGACCATTCTTCCTGCAGGCAGTCCGTATAAACGCATGATCTCTTCTCCTTTAATGATGGGTTGCCAGTTGCGGATCCTGTCCTTTTCTTCTAATTCCACCAGTTTCTTTTTTACGATCTCAAAGTTCTGCATGTAACGCTTCACCTTGTTCGGATTCTTGGTGGTGATATCACTTTCGCATAAGATCATCAGATCATCCACATCATCTCCTGCTTCAAACAACAATCTTCTTACTGCGCTATCTGTCACTTCCGTTTTTGCCAATACAATGGGACGTAAATGCAATTGCACCAACTTTTGTACATACTTCATCTTTTCATTGAGCGGAAGTTTTAAGGAAGTGAAAATTTTCGGTACCATTCTGGCGCCTTTGTCCTCATGCCCGTGAAAAGTGAAACCGTGTCCGGGTTCAAAACGTTTGGTCGCCGGTTTTGCAATATCGTGTAAGATGGCAGCCCAGCGTAACCAAAGATCATTTGTTTTTTGCGCTGTATTATCCAATACTTCTAAGGTATGATAGAAATTATCTTTGTGTGAGAGACCATTGATGGTATCCACGCCATGTAATTTGACCATTTCAGGAAAGAACGTGTGCAAGAGACCGGTATCAAAAAGTAATTTGAATCCTTTGGATGGAACGGGGGAGAGGATGATTTTATTCAATTCATCGCTTATCCTTTCTCTGGAGACAATACTTAATCGTTCTTTGTTTTTGGTAATGGCAGTCAATGATCTTTCTTCAATCGTAAAATTCAACTGTGAGGCGAATCGGATGGCGCGCATCATGCGTAAAGGATCATCGCTGTATGTTATATCCGGATCGAGAGGAGTGCGAATGATGCCGTTCTTGAGGTCTTCCATTCCTCCAAAAGGATCGAGTAATTGTCCGAAATTCTTTTCCGAAACACCAATGGCAAGAGCATTGATGGTAAAATCCCTTCGATTCTGATCATCCTGTAAACTTCCGTCTTCTACAATGGGTTTACGAGAATCGCGACTGTAACTTTCCTTTCTTGCTCCAACAAACTCTACTTCTATTTCTTCAAATTTTATTTGTGCAGTACCAAAGTTTTTAAAAGTGCTGAGGTGAGCACCTTCGCCAAGTTTTTTATGAACGAGTTCAGCCAGGTCAATTCCTTTTCCCAATGTTACAATGTCAATGTCTTTGCTGGTTCTGTTCAAAAAGATATCGCGAACATATCCTCCAATAGCATAGCTGTCCTGTTGCAGCTCATCGCTGCAGGATTTGATGAGTTTAAAGATAGCTTGTTCCAGAAAAGGGTACATGGAACAAAAATAAGCTTAAAATCAGAAGCAAAGGAATGAAAGCACGAATAAATAGATAAAAAAAGCGCAAATCTTACTTTGCGCTTTCGTTAGTATTATTTTTTTATAAACCTTGTTCGGGTTTCTCCTATTTCAATAAAGTAGAGTCCAGGTGCAAGATCGCTGACACTGATCCTGGTTTTAATACCTTCTTGTTTGTTTGTTTTTACAAGAGTACCTAAGCAATTGTAGATATTTACATTGTCTATTGTGTATTGTTCGTTTTCGATATTCAATTCCGTTTCAGTTGGATTTGGAAACACGGTGAATCTTGAACTTTTTGATACTTCTTTTAATCCGGTGACATTGAAACATGGTAAATAATATTTTAGAACCGAATCCATATAAAGGGGTGTATCGCTTAAGCCTGAGTGACCCAAAACAGGATCTTGTATGAATAATCCAACACTTCCGCCATTGGCCATGACCCAATTTGTTTTTGCGGAGTTCATACCTGGGCAACCGTCTCTTGCGGGATTAGGATCTTGACCTCCACAAAACATTGCCCATCTCTTTCCTGCGCAGAAGGTATGTCCATATATTCCGGTATTGATCTGCTGATACAAAGGATAAAGTGAATCCGGTTTGCCAGCGTTAGAAAGAATAGTGCAGAAGTAATTCTTCCCTCCGGGCTGAACATCTTTGAATTGTAAAGCATAAGTTCGCGCTGAGCCCCTGCTGAAGCCATTGAGTAAAGCTTTGTTGGAAGGATACTTGATTCTTTTCAATGCAGTGTCTATATATGTGTAAAGGGTTGTATCGTCAAAGTAATCATTCGGTGAAACGGAAGCCGCGCCTCTGTACCACTGGAATGCTATAATGCCAACCCCTCTTAATAAGGCTTTTTGATGCCAAAAATAAAAGACATTGAAGGCGTTACTACCAGTGCCATGAAGTGTTACCATTAATGGCGTACTCGAAGGAGTTGTAGCGGGGGGAAACCATTTTAAATAAAATGAGTTTCCATCGGCTGTTGCAACAGCTTGCGCGCCGTTATTTATGCAGTATTGGGCAACAACAGTATTGCTATTGTAGAATTCGTTATAAAGCGCCTGTGCGTTTGGCGGTAATTGGGAATAACCTGTTTTAAAGATTAGTATGAAAGTGATAATAAAGATATTTTTCATAGTCGAATATTATTTTTAATTATTTTAGATTGTTGATATTTGAGATGTGTTTTCACTTTGATGTTATTTATTGCAGATAATTCTTGAATTAAAAATGATTTGATATAAAATTAGCATTTCTTAATTGATAAATCAGGTTTTGAAATGTATCATTTATGACTAATTTTAGTTTTCCATACTCAGAGTTTAATGCCAATTAATGATTTATTAGGTGACAAAGAGCCCGAGATCATTTTGTGTTTACCAGTTGACCTTTTTTCGTAGGAATACCCTGATTGTTTAGTATGGTATAGAAATAAATTCCTTCCGGCTGGTTTCTGATATCAATGAGTTTGCCTTCGCCTTTTGAGATCAATTGTCCATAAATGGTCTCTACGATATAACTGATGAATTTTCCGTTTGTTGTAGTTATTTGAAAAACGCCATTGCTTGGGTTAGGAAAGACATTGATTTCTGATTTGTCGTCTAATTCGATTACATGGTTAGGAGGTGTGTTGATCTGATATACTTTTACTCCGGCTTGCCAATCTTTTGCATTCACCCAATTGGTGTATTTTTCAATATCATACGAAACATACAGGTTATTTCCCTTTAGCATAAGGAAAGGTCGGTTGGCATTGTAACTCGTTCCACATGTATTGCAAGGCACTGCAAATGCAGTAACAGTTGTTGTGTTTTGTAAGGTCCAGTTGTTATCATAAATTCCAATTAACACATTTCCACGATTGTGCTCACCTGTATGATGTGCAACGTAATAGTATCCGTTGTTCCAAAGAACACCCTGACTCCATTGCCCATCACTATGCAATAAAGTTTTATTTACATAATTGAAATTAGCATCGTATTTGTAAGCATATAAATCTCTATTGTTAAAGTTATCCATTGTAATTTCATAGTAGTTACCTGCATTAAAGATCATGCTTGCTCCCCATGTTACTTTATTCTGAGAAAGGATAGTTGTGGAAGTCAGTGCATTTAGGTTTAAATCATATTGAAGTATCTCGGATTGTGGAGTCATTGTCGGACTTGGTGGGTTAACGGGAGGACAAATATTAGATTCATACATGGCTCCGATAATTAGCCTGTTGTTCGTATAATTCAATTCTTGATCAATATTGGACGAGCAAGCATTCAGGGTGATTGTTTTGGAGCTTAAAACGGTAAAATTATCATCATATTTTGTGATCTTGTAATTAGCAGTCGGACTTGCTAAAGTGATGTGGTAATAAGTTGAATCGACCATCACCATAGCAAAATCCCCGGCCCCAGTTTGTGAAGGTAGAGTTCCTTTATTGCCTGTAAAATTCATAGTAGCATCATATTCTCTCCAAGCGAAGTTTGTCAATTGCCCCGAAGGAAGTCCACTATTGGCAGGACGTGCTGCATAGATAACATAGAATTTGTTTCTGGGAGTGTGGTAGTAAATTCGAGCAAAAGCACCAATTGTATCAACGCTATTCGGTGTTAAAGTGTATGAATTTACCAAGGTTAAAGTTGGAGCCTGGCTGAAAATTGTGCCAATACAAAGGAACATGGCGATAGTAAATAGTTTTTTCATGTTTTTGAGTTTATGGTTTAGTTTAAATTTATCTTTCCCTTTATTCTGATATTAAGTGGTATTTCTTTATTGCTTGTTTAAAATGAGATTTAAAGCTTCGATTTTGTTAATCACCCGTACTGTGATCTGCTGCTTGAATGTGAAAATATTTCCATTTTGCTGTGATGTTATGGCAAATGTAATGGAGCTTCGAGAGAAATAATTAATTTGTATACAAATAGGTTATTATTGTATACGAGCACTCATGATTTGAAAAGGGACCTAAGCTCATTTTTATACGCCTCGCCTAAGGGAATGGAAATTGAAGACAGTTGTATTTTATCGGTTTCAATTTTTGTGATTGAATCTGTATTGACGATATAGGATTTGTGAACCCTTTTGAACTTATTAAATGGCAATTTGTCGCCTATGGTCTTTAAATTGCAACGTGTTAAATGAGGTTTGGAACTATTCTTAACATGTATTTTTACATAGTCCTTTAGACCTTCTATATACAATACATCAGCATACATTAATTTAATGAAGCTATGTTCTGACCGAATGATCATGCTGTTTTCTTTATTTTGATTATCTGACCTTTTAAGCTCAAACCATTCTTTGGCTTTTGCACATGCCATTTCAAATCGGTCGAATCGTATTGGTTTTAGAATATAGTCAATTGCAGAAAGCTCAAAGCCTTCCAGAGCGTAATTTTCAAATGCAGTAGTAAAAATGAACATTTTGTCATTTAGTTTTCTCGCAAATTCAACGCCACTCATAGCAGGCATTTGTATGTCAAGAAAAAGCAGATCCACCGAAGTTGAATTAATAAACTCTTCTGCCTTGATAGCTGAGTTGAAAGTTCCAATGCATTCCAGAAATTCAATCCTTTTGATGTTATCAACGATCAATTCCAGAGCCAATGGTTCATCATCAATTGCTATACATTTCAATTTGTTCATAATTCCAATTTCAAATTTACTTCATAAATACCACTAGTCTCTGTTGAAATAAGAGAGTATTTGTTCTTGTATTGAATTTCCAGTCGTTTTTTTGTATTCTCAAGCCCAACACCGGAAATGATCTCCTTGATATTGTTGAGCTTATGAATTTTATTTTTTGTATTCAATACTAAAGTGTT
>DAORJH010000153.1:0-6414 GCA_035438925.1 Bacteroidia bacterium
CTTCGATATGCAGGATCTGATCACCAGCCTCTCGCTCTTGTTTAAAAATAATGGCCGGATACTTCCTTGTACTTGCAGGAATCTCATCCACCGTTAACTTTTCAAGTAACTTCTTTCTACTAGTTGCTTGTCGGCTTTTACTGGCATTGGCACTGAATCTTCTGACAAAATCCTGCAATTCTGCTCTTTTATCTTCTACCTTCTTGTTCTGATCACTTCTTTGTTTTAACTGCAACTGACTCATCTGATACCAGAAACTGTAATTTCCGGAATATACATTGATCTTGCTGTAATCGATATCGCAAATACTGGTACAAACAGCATCAAGGAAATGTCGATCGTGACTGATCACTATAACAGTGTTGGAGAAGTCAGCAAGAAAATTCTCAAGCCAGGCAATTGTTTCTACATCCAGATCATTCGTCGGCTCATCCAGCAATAGAATATCGGGATTACCGAATAAAGCCTGCGCAAGAAGGGTCTTCACTTTTTCCTTACCGTTCAACTCCTTCAACAATCTTTGATGTTCGGAAGGTTGAATGCCCATATTGGTGAGCATGGTAGCTGCTTCACTTTCCGCATCCCATCCATTCATTTCAGAAAATTCTGCTTCCAGTTCACTTGCTTTTATACCATCCGCCTCAGTGAAATCTGCTTTCGCATAGATCGCATCTTTCTCCTTGGAAATCTGATACAATCTTTTATTTCCCATCAGCACTGTGTCCAAAACAGTAAATTCATTGTAAGCGTAGTGATCCTGCTTTAAAACACTCATTCGCTGACCGGGAGTGATACTCACCTGTCCCTTTGTAGGCTCGATCTCACCACTCAGGATCTTCATAAAGGTAGATTTTCCTGCACCGTTCGCTCCAATGATTCCATAGCAGTTTCCGGGAGTGAATTTCACATTCACTTCATCAAACAAAACACGTTTGCCATATTGCAAACTCACATTCGAAACTGTAACCATAATAAAAAATTGCGTTGCAAAAGTAACATTTTTAGCCGGGCTTTATTAGCTTTGTTGAATGAAAAGTCTGCTTTTTTTTCTGTTCCTGATTCCTTGCCTAAAAGCGCAGATCCACGTGAAGGGAATGGTTGTAGAGAAAGAAAGCGGACTTCCTGTACCTTTTGCGGGAATTGGTCTCCATAACAGATCAATTGGAACATTGAGCAGCGAGGATGGTCATTTTTCATTTTACGTAAACACTCAAGAGGCCAATGACAGTTTACGCGTGATGGCAATTGGTTACAAGGTCATAACGATCAAACTTTCGGAATACCTTGAACAGAAAGAAAAAAAAATTGAACTGGAAAAAGAAGCCAATATACTTGAAGAAGTAGTGATCGAATCAAAGAAGATCAAAAAAGAAACACTTGGAACAACAAAGTATTCGAAAAATAACTGCACCGGATTTGTAAAAGGCAATTCGAACTGGATCGGCTCAGAAACGGCACTTCTTGCAGGCAATAAGGAAGGAAGAAGGATTTTAATTGAAAGTTTTTCCTTCTATATCATTCAAAATAAATATTCGGATTCCCTTCGGTTTCGACTGATGTTCTACGAAGCGAGTGAAAAGAAATGGCCTAGAACGCATACTTTTTTGAGAAAGCCGGTGTTCTTCAAAGTTGGACAGAGTAATGGCGAATTCACACTTGAATTAAAGGATCTGAACATCACAACAACGCATGATTTCTTTATTAGCTTAGAGTGTTTGTCAGAAGATGTGGACATCTCCAAATTCTGCTATGCCGGTTCTTATGATTCACCTTCGTTTGTCAGACCTACCTATTTTTCGAGATGGTACAAGGGAAAAGGAGGTGGAGCCGACCTGAATGTGAAGGTATCCTATGCCGTTGATAGGTAAACTTTCCATACCAAGGGCTATTTCCATATCTTTACATCAGCACAAAGGAATTCTAAGGATCCATAAAATTCTGAAAAGTGAAAATAAAAAATCATCCTATCAGCAATTTGCTTTTTCTAATCGGAATTTGCCTTTCTTCTCTAGCATTCTCCCCTTCAATTCTTGATCAAGGACTGAGCGTGAGATTTCTTATCATATCTGTTTTTATCGGTCTAAGTCTTACTTTCTATTTAAAAGGTAAAGATCGTTCGATTTTGCAAACGGATAAGATCACTCTGTTCTATTTACTCTATTCACTTTTTTGTTTATTTGGTTGTTTCTACGCAAATACGTTCTCTGTTTGTTGGTTTGAATCATTAAAGATCTTAATGGGGTTTTTCATTTTTCTTCTCACTCCACTTATTTTGAATTCTGATTTAAAAAGAATTTTTTTTAATTTTTCTTGCTTACTCCCCTTTATAGCAGTCTTAATTGCAATTTTACAATTTTCAGAAATAAAAGAAGTAACCAAAATAAGTCTATATGAGATCACAGGGATGAACGGACATAAAAATCTATTCAGCAGCTTCCTATTCCTGAATTCTTTCTTCATTTTTCATCAATGGAGAAGTTCTGTTGGAAAAGAAAAATACTTTCCAATTACAGCATTATTACTCACGCTTCTACTACTACTTCTATTGCAGACAAAAGCTGTATGGATCGCAGTGCTGCTTACATCACTTGTAATGTTAAAAATCAAATACATTCTTCCCCGTTTTAAAAAACTCAGAATAAACTATGTATGGACCGTTCTAATAGCAGGAATTGCGATCCATCTTTTCCTTATTTTCTTATTACCTCAATTAGTTTCTATGGCGCTCGAGCATAACAAACAAAATACTGAAAGTAAGTTAAAGGAAAATAAATACGAATTAGACAATGAGCGATTAGTGTTATGGGAAAAAACAATTTTAATGCATAAAAAAGTGCCAATGATGGGCGTTGGTACAGGCAACTGGCAGGTACTAATAGGTAGTGAAAACATAAATGGACTCTGGCGTGCAGAAGATCTGAATTTTACATTTCAACGCCCACACAATGATCTTTTATGGATCTTATCTGAGAACGGCTGGATCGGGTTTGAGCTCTATCTTTTCTTTCTGCTCTTGTTAATTACTCTTGGGTTCAAGACCCTTCAGGAAAATGGCTACCGGAATTCAAACACGATTGGGATGGCATTATCCTATATTTTTGGATTTCTCATTATCTCCTTTTTTGATTTCCCTAAAGAAAGGATAGAACATTTGGTCTGGTTCAATCTCCTGCTTGGATATCTATACATAAATATCAGAAAGGAAAAATTCAATTTTCCAGTTTCTGACAAGAACAGAAATTTCTTTATCCAGACTGCAGTGATGATTTGTGCGCTTTCTGCCTTCACTGGGATTCTTCGTTACAAAGGAGAATATTATACTCGAAAGATCTATGAAGCGAAAGACTCAGGCAGCAATGAGTTGATTCCGGGACTTAAGGAGAAGGCTTTAAGTTTCGCGTACACGATCGATCCCACATCACTTCCTCTGTCCTGGTACAGTGGCAACGCCTATTTGGCTGTTAATGATCCTATCAAAGCATTGGTAGAATTAAGAAAAGCTGCAGAATTGAATCCATATAACCGAAATGTGCTAAATGACCTTGGCACTGCTTACGCTTTATTAAAAGATAATACGAAAGCCAAAATTTATTTCGAAGAAGCCCTAGTTATTAGTCCAAGGTTTGATGAACCGGCACTTAATCTCGCTGCAATATATTTAAATGAGAAGGACACACTTCAAGCCGGTAAAATCCTTAGACATCTTTACCATGATTCAAGAAAGCGAACTGTTCTGCTTAAAGTACTTGAAGCCATGAAAACAGATAGCACGATACGTTCCAATTAATGCTTCAATTTCTTGCCAAAGATCTTCTCGAACTTCTCAACTTTTGGCTGAATCACATAACGACAATAACCTTCTGATCCATTTTGATTATAGTAATTCTGATGATAATCTTCGGCAGGATAATAATTGATCAATGGACTTATTTCAGTAATAACCGGGTTGGGATAGGCCCCGCTTTTGTTGATCTCATCCTTGTATTTCTTCGCAAGTTCTTTTTGCTCTTCTGAATGATAAAAGATCACAGATCGGTACTGCGTTCCATGATCGTTGCCCTGCCTATTCAATGTTGTAGGATCATGTGTTTTCCAAAAAACCTCTAGTAACTCTGTAAAACTTATCTTTTTTGGATCGTACAGAATACGGCAGACCTCAGCATGTCCTGTAGTTCCTTCGCAAACCTCTCTGTAAGAAGGATTCTTGATCTTTCCTCCACTGTAGCCACTTTCAATACTAATGACTCCATCCAAGCGCTGAAAAACAGCTTCTACACACCAAAAACATCCGGCACCGAAGGTTGCTGCCTCTTTTGATCCGGATTCTACTTTTGTTTCCATTTTTTTGATTTCTTTTTCGGTTTTATTCTGGGCACAGGATACGGTGAACATGAAAAATGCCATCAGCGTACTAAAGTTTCTGAAAATTCCAATCGATCTCATCTGTTTAAATTTAAAATAAGTTTTACTCACTATAAATTTAGACGAGTCCGTTCTCTATTACTTACGAAGATCTGTTGAATTGTATTATTTTAACATTACTCCGGTTTAGGAGCATCTGCAGGTTTTGCTTCTTCCTTCTTCTTCTTTTCTTTCTTTGGCTTACCACCTTTTTCACGACCAACTACTTCGTAGAACTTTTTAGGCTTATCATTTTTCGTGATCTTGAAAGTACCTTCAATATCCCAGTCCTCAATCGTTAGATTGATTGCCAATGTGGTATTCGCTTCGTCCGTTGTGGTTGCTTCGATCACCAACATCCTTACTTCAGAATCTGTCTCGATATCCGTATAGATCGAATCTTTATTGATACGGTATTTGATCCATTTGTACCCGAATTTATCTGCCAGAAAACCACTGTAAACTTTCCCGTCCTTGAAACTCAAAAGATCACTGATGTTCTTTTTCTGAGGCTGTCCGTCTTTCATTTCTGACAATCCCAGATTGAAATCACGTTTATGCAACGGATCTTTCTCTCCTTTTTCACGGGCGATCAAACCTGTGCAAACGAAGAGCAATGAGAATAAAACAGGGAGAAATTTCTTTAGATTCATGGTAAATTAGTCTTATTTTTATCTACGTAAAAGTAAGAAATTATTATTCATTCTCTAGTTAAAATAAATTAACAAAATGCAGCCATTGGCAGAAAGAATGCGTCCGGGTTCCCTGAATGAATATACAGGACAGGAACACATCATTGGAGAGGGAAGTGCGCTTAGAAACGCAATAAAACAACAGTTGCTGCCGTCTCTGATCCTATGGGGTCCCCCCGGGGTAGGCAAAACTTCACTGGCACATATCATTGCAGGAGAATTAAAACGTCCATTCTACATGCTGAGTGCAATTAACAGCGGAGTAAAAGATATTCGTGAGATCATTGAAAAAGCAGGAGACCAAAATATTTTCAATCAAAAAAAACCGGTTCTTTTCATTGATGAGATCCATCGCTTTAGTAAATCACAACAGGATTCTTTGTTAGGGGCAGTAGAAAAAGGAAGCATCACCCTTATCGGAGCCACAACAGAAAATCCATCCTTCGAGGTCATTAGTGCTTTGCTTTCGCGTTGTCAGGTTTACGTACTAAAATCACTGAATGAGAAGGAGCTTCTTAGCTTGCTGCACAAGGCAATTGAAAAAGATGTGGTATTGAAACAAAAAGAGATCTTCCTCAAAGAACACGAAGCTTTGCTTAGGATAAGTGGAGGCGATGCAAGAAAACTGTACAACGCATTAGAGATCGTGGTGAACAGTTCAGAATCAAAAAAACTGGAAATCACCAATGAACTGGTGCTTCATACCATTCAACAGAATCTGGCACTTTACGATAAGAATGGAGAACAACATTACGATATCATCTCTGCTTTTATCAAATCTATAAGAGGCAGTGACCCGAATGCAGCCCTGTATTATCTTGCTCGAATGCTGAAAGGTGGCGAAGATCCACTGTTCATTGCTAGAAGAATGCTCATTTTAGCAAGTGAAGATATAGGCAATGCAAACCCTAACGCGATGCTGCTTGCCAATGCCTGTTTTAATTCCGTTAACGTGATCGGCATGCCTGAATCCAGGATCATTCTTGCACAATGCGTGAGCTATTTGGCATGCAGCGCCAAAAGCAATGCGAGCTATATGGGTATTGAACAGGCCTATGAACTTGTACAAAAACAAGGCGATCTTCCGGTACCCCTTCATTTGAGAAATGCACCTTCCAAACTCATGAAAGAATTGGGTTACGGGAAGGAATATGAATACGCCCATTCCTATGAAAAGAATTTTATTGCACTGGAATTCCTTCCCGAGCAAATTGCAGGAACTACCTTGTATGAACCCGGAAAGAATGCCAGAGAAGAAGAACAAAGACAGAGATTAAAACAGCTATGGAAAGAGAAGTATGGCTATTGATCTTGATCACAT
>DAORJH010000154.1:0-6398 GCA_035438925.1 Bacteroidia bacterium
GTATGATCCCCTCCTTCTATTTTCAGTAATTCTCCCTTCCTTGCGCTCATACGCAGTTCTTCTGCATCGTGAAAGGGAACGGCCCCATCATTCGTTCCATGCACGATCAAAAAAGGAATTTCCAGTCTTTTGACTGCATGATTGATATTGAGTCTTTCTTTGTTTTCCAATATTGTCTTATAGAACTGATAATACATGGGCATATTCTGTTTGGTCCTCCCATTCATGGCATAAACTACACCTTCTTTTTCCCAGGTATCTATTGTACGTTGTTTATGTCTGCCGACGAAGGCAGATACCGAAGCCCAGGTTGCAATTTTCTTCACCCGTGTATCCTCTCCTGCTTTCAGGATCGTTATTCCTCCTCCCCGGCTATGTCCGAGTAAGTAGATCTTATTAAGATCGATCTGCTCCAGAAGTTCTTTTCTGTTAAATGAATCAGAAGAAGATTCTTTCTGCCAAAAATCAATTACTATTTGAAGATCATTCAATTCAAGTATAAAATTATTATTCCCGAATGCTTCCAGATCGCTAAAATTCCAAGGATCCTCAATGGTTGTACCGTTATGAGACAAATTGAATTTTATAAATACAAATCCTGCTTTTGCAAATTCTTCCCCTACTCTGTCAAAATGTCCCCAGTCTTTAAATCCTTTGAAGCCGTGGACAAAAATGACCAAAGGTTTTCGTTTATGGTCTTTTACAAAAAAGATATCTGTAAGCATGATCCGTCCATTGGATCCCGGAATGTGAATGTTTTTCTGTATGTTCATTTGCTTCTATCTTACTTTTTTTTCGAGTCCTACTTTTCATTATTCAATTATCTACTTTTCAAAAGAAAATCTGTTTTCCAGTTTCGCACTTTAATTCCTTCCCTTGTATCCATTTCCTGTTTGCCGTCGTAGTAGAGATGACCACCTTTCAATCCACTGTATTTATTCCATAGACCAAGAGATGAAAGAAATGAGGAGTTAAATGTTTGAGCTGATTTTATTTCGAAGGGGATCAATTTTTTTCCTTTCTCCATTAAAACATCGATCTCCACACCTTTGTTATCTCTCCAAAAATAAATTCCATCATTGGAACCGTGGTTGAATTTTTCCTTCAGCAATTCATTCACGACCAGATTTTCAAATAAGGCGCCTCTTAAATGAGAATGCTTCAATTCATTGACACTCTTAATTCCTAACAAGGAACAAGCCAAACCGGTGTCGACAAAATACAGCTTTGGAGTTTTAACAAGCCGTTTATTGAAATTTTTATGATGTGGGCTTAGCAAATGAATGACATAACTGCTTTCCAGAATGCTCAACCAGGAATTCACTGTTTTCACATCTATTCCGCAATCATTACTGAGAGCCGACACAACCAATTGCTGTCCGGTTCTTCCGGCACAAAGTTTCAAGAAACGATTGAACAGGATGGTATTGTCAATATTTCGGATTTGTTTCACATCCCGTTCTACGTAAGTCCGGATATAGGAAGGGTACCAGAGAGCGGCTTTGCGTTTCTTATCATATAATTCAGGATAGGAGCCATTCAGGATCAGATCATCTGTATCCATGGATGCGTTAGAAAAGGAACGGATCTCTTGTAAACTCAGAGGAAACAGATCGATGTAACCGATTCGGCCGGCCAGTGACTGACTGATGGATTGTTGCAACAGAAAATTATTACTACCGGTAAGAATGAATAGACCGTCTTTTTTTGTTTCGTCCAGTATCTTTTGAAGGTAACTGAATAAAGCAGGTACACGTTGTGCTTCATCAATGATGGCTCCGTTCTTAAAACGACTCAGAAAAGCACGGGGATCCTGATCGGCGAACAGGCGTTCATCCGGATCTTCGAGTGAAACATATGGCTTTTTATGAAAAACAGAACGAACCAGCGTCGTTTTGCCACTTTGCCTTGGCCCTACAACAGCGAGTGCCCTGAATTGCCTTGCGTACTGTCTGATCAACTTTTCGGATTGTCTTTTTACCATAACAAAATTTAGTACAAATATATGAATTAATTACCCTATTTGTACTAATTTATAAAACCAAATTCACATAAAAGATAAACTAATTATTTAAATCATAAATGAATCAAAAATAAATAATAGTACAAATCTGGTAGTTAATTACCATAATTGTACTAATTAGTTTAACTTATAATAAAGACAAGTGACAGAGATCGGATTCAATCCTCGTCCTCGTATTCCAGCTCTGCATCCTTCTCCCAGATCTCCATTTCACAAGGTTTGCAGTTGAATTTGAGCTTGTATTCGTTTTCCCCGTGTTTTAATGTAAGGGGTTCTGTTAGTTTATCCCCCATGGTATCGCGCTGAAAACGGGCACATTTTCCGAGCTCATACTTCACACAGTATTTGGTGGTCATTACTCTTGATTTGCCGGGGTCCCATTGCAATTCAAATGCTTTTTCGATCTCCGTTACTCCATGTCGTTTGTAAAAGGCCCTGGCCATGTGATTGGATACATTATAGGTGAAATCCAGCTTACTGACAGGATAAGGATGTTCTGTCTTCTGTATCTTGAATTCATCACGGTGATATTCTTTTATCCGAACATCGATCAATTGATCTAATACATCGCGACGAATTTCATTGATCTTTGAATTCGGGAAGAACCAGCTTCCATTCAGTACCAACTCAATCTCATCCACCATGAATGGTGTGCTTCCTGCCTTGGCCAAGTTCTTTTTGATATTGGCCTCATTCGACTCCGTACTTTTGGCAGGTACTTTCTCTCCCTCAAATGAAAGTGAACTTTGATGTCCGTCTTCATCTACTGCCAATAACTGAAATCCTTTTTCTGTTTCAGAGAAGGTCAACTTCACTCCTATTTTCCTGATGGCACTGTCTTCTCTTTCTACCAGTCTGTTGAAATTGGCATCAGAATTCCGATAGATCACCGTACCCGGCTGTATAGGCCTGAAATTATTCGGCACCACAATGTCATTGATGATGATATTGATCTGCATGCCATCCGCCACTCCTTCTTCATTGATAAAATACAATCCATCGCCGTTATTCAAAATATCGTGATTCTCGATCACATAGCCATTTGCTTTCGTGGCGATCAGTTTTCCGATCAATTGTCCCTGCGACTTCGGACTCTCCCAGGAACCGATCTTTTCCTTTCGCTTGTTCACAAAATAATCGGTGTATCCCCTGTTAAAACTCCTGTCCATTTCCGCTTCAAAATTGTAAATGGTCCTTCCGGAAGAAGCTTTTTTGTAATTCGGATTATTCAAAAGAAAAGCATCCAGTTTTTTTCTCAAGTAAGAAGTATTGTTCTTCACATAAACGATATCCTTTAATCTTCCTTCAATCTTAAAAGAGCAGATTCCCGCTTCAATGAGTGCAGGTAACTGATCACTCAGGTCAAGGTCTTTAATGGATAAGAGATGGCTATTGGCGATCAATGTTTTTCCTGTACCATCGATCAACTGATAAGGCAAACGGCAATTCTGCGCACAAGAACCACGATTGGCGCTACGCTCTCCTCCGGCAATACTCATATAGCAATTACCACTGAAAGAAACGCAGAGAGCGCCGGAAACAAAGAATTCCAGTTCCACATCCGTGGCTTCATGGATCTCTTTGATCTGATCCAAATTCAACTCACGTGCCAGCACCACTCTTTTCATTCCCGCATCAGCCAGAAATTTCACATGTTTCGGATCCCTGTTATTGGCCTGCGTACTGGCATGAAGCACAATGGGAGGAAGATCCATTTCCAGAATAGCCATATCCTGAACAATGAGTGCATCTACGCCGATAGCATGCAATTGATAGATCAATTTCTTGCAGTCCTCCAATTCATGATCGTAAAGGATGGTATTCACCACAACAAAGACCTGCACTTTAAAAAGATGAGCATATTCCACCAATTCAGCAATATCTTCCACCGAATTGGTGGCATTGGTACGAGCCCCATATTGTGGAGCACCTATGTAAACAGCATCAGCACCGGCATTAATGGCAGCCATGCCTTGAATTAAATTCTTTGCAGGAGATAGAATCTCAACTTTTTTCATGGAGTGGTAAAGTTAAGTTAAAATGAAGAAAAAACGATAACTAAAGAAGGAATTAATCCTTTCAATATGAATTCAGATCATCTAAAAAGTAAACTTGAATAGCATTGTAAATATCCTATATTTGCTAAAAACATGCATATGAAACGATATCTCTTAGCACTATCCCTCTTCATTTTTACTCAAGTAAAATCTCAATTCATACCAACCGTTACATGGACCTACGCCATAGGTTCGGCTTGTTTTGGCAGTGCTGCCGCTGCCGATATGGACAATGATGGAAAAAAGGAGATCGTATTCGCTACTTATAACAATGATGGAAAAGTTCATTGTTTGAATGCAGAGGACGGGAGTGTTAAATGGGTCTACAATATTGGAGGTTGCGGGGATGTGGCCGTGAATATTTATGACCTGAATATGGATGGTCAGTTAGATGTATTCGTAAATGGTTCCTGCAATCCAACTGCCTTTTGTATCAATGGAAATACAGGTGCCTTGACCTGGTCGGTGGCTTCCGGTGGAGGCGACTCACCTGCCACCATTGCAGACATTGATGCGGATGGCTTTCCCGAAGTGATCTTTGGCAATTTCGCGGGACAATTACGCATTCTCAATGGGGAAAATGGAAGTTTAGCAAAGAACATTCAGGTTTTTACCAATGCCCTGCAAACAGACCCCGTATTGGTGGATGCTAATGCAGATGGGAATCTGGATATCATTGTTGGTAGTTATTTCAACTCCGGCAACACGTATACCCTGCATTGCTATAATTATGCTACTTCTACTCCTATTTGGACCAACACACTTGCAGCGATAAGCAACTATCATGCTTATCACGGTGGAGCCTTAGCAGACATTGATAAAGATGGGATAATGGAATATGTACTTGGATCAGATAATGGCATGGTGCGTGCTTTCAATGTAGAAAACGGATCTGTATTATGGACAAAAAATAATCCAGGCTCTTCGTGTTTTGGCGCCATATCAATTGCCGATGTGAACAAAGATGATACCTTAGACGTTATTTACCACCGACTGAATTCAAATCAGGCCGTTGAATTACTGAACGGAGTAAATGGCAAAGTACAGTGGACCTACACCTTGAACAGTGGCTCATTCAGAGGAAGTGCAATAAGCGATCTGAATGGAAATGGAAAACTGGATCTTGTTTCTACCGCATTTAACGGAAAGGTGAGCGCAGTTGAACCCTTTACCGGATTGCTCTGGAACTTTGATGCATTGCCTTATTTCCCAACCTATCCGGGCACCATTCCTTACATCAATGAAGGCAGTGCTCCATTGATCGCTGATTTTGACGGAGACGGACAACTCGATGTCTTCTTTGTCACAGGATATGGCACTTATACAGTGAACCCAAACAACACAGGAAAAGCCTTTCTGATAAAAGGAGGCATCGGTTACTGTCCCAATTGGTTGATGTTTCGCTATGATCAAAAAAGAACAGGATATCTTTCTCCTTCTCAAGTCGTGATGCAATGTGCCATCAGTGAGATAAAAGAAGAGAGGAATGAAAATGGAATAACAGTAAAAATACATCCCCAACCCTTTGATACCAAGGTAAAGATCCAGGTAAACGGAATGAACAACAAAAGAACAACTTTAACAATTCGTGATCTGAACGGGCGTTTGATCCATGAACAAAAAGCGCAAGATGCACTTCTACTTGAACAGGAAATGAGCTGGGAATGGGACAGTGAAGGATCCACATCAGGAATTTATTTTTACCATTTAGAAGACGGAAATAAAAGCATAAATGGTAAGCTTGTAAAAGGCAAATAAAAGTTTGAAAGAATGGAAGATCCGTTCCTTTAATCCTTAAAAAAAACAAATAAAACTTAGGTACTTATATGAATTGAGCAGAATAAAATTCTACCTTTAATAGATAGAATGAAGAAAGGAACCCTACTCATATTATTTTGCTTAAGCTGTGGTCTTTTGTTTTCACAAAGATCAAAAGTAGATTCTCTGCTTCATTTATTGAGTGTTGCGAAAGAAGACACCATAAAATGTAAATTGCTGAATGAATTGATCGAATCGGAAAATGACGAAACTAAATGGCCAGTTTACAACACACAATTAAAGGAACTTGCCACTGCAGCACTCAAAAAGTATAAGGTAAATCAAAGATTTTTCAGAAAACAATTAGCAGATGCCTTAGGTAACGAAGGTTACTTAGAAGAACATAAGGGAAATGCTATCAAGGCGCTAGAACTTCATGAACAAAGTCTGGCCATTCACGAAGAATTACAAGACCTGAGAGGGAAAGCGGCCAACCTAAATAACATTGGAATCATCTACAACAACAGGGTAAGAACCCGCAAAGCTGACGAGTATTTTCA
>DAORJH010000155.1:0-6397 GCA_035438925.1 Bacteroidia bacterium
CTGGATCAACAAAAAACAACACACAAAACTTTCCGAGGCCAATTTTAAACACTTACAGAAAAGTGAATCGTTCTACAATACATCTCTGATCTCTAATATAAATGACAATAAACAAAAGTTTGAATTTCCACTTACTCTTGGGGCCAAGTTGCCTTTCTACAGCAAAGAAAAAATAGACTTCGACAATCATTCCTTTACATTTGAGGGAAGCGTTTGCAAAGGCTCAGACAAAAAAAGCGCAAAGTATCTACTCGCAACGGCACAAAGCCTTATCAACTCTCCTTATTTATGGGGGGGGAAAAGTCCGTTCGGGATCGACTGCAGTGGTTTCACCCAACTTGTTTTTCAAATGAATGGGTATCAACTTCCTCGAGATGCCTCACAACAGGTTGAAATGGGAAGTCCACTTAATTTTGTAGAAGAATCTGCGCCGGGAGATCTGGCCTTTTTTGATAATGAAGAAGGAAAGATCGTGCATGTTGGGATCATTATCGACCATGAAAGAATAATTCACGCCAGTGGTAAGGTAAGAATTGATCGTTTTGACCATTATGGTATACATAATTCGGATACCAAGAAGTATTCTCATACCCTAAGGGTGATAAAGCGGATCATTTAACAATATTCCCGTCTTCCGTTTTTATTTTTGGTACGTTTTTTGTAACTTTATCTATTATGAAAACACTTCTACACTCACTTTCCCTCACCCTATTATTGTTGACTTCTACGCAAGAAGGTTTCGCGCAAACCTCAGCAAAGAATACTTCCGTTGCAACCATGTGTGGTTGCCCGGGCGAGATCTGGAGTTTTACTCTTCCTTATAAACCATGGTCCAACTTCAGCACTTTCGACCATACGAAAAGAATCATGCATACCGGTTATGACTTTAATATTCCTGCCACTGCAAGCATCACCGGAATTCAAGTTGATTTTGACTACAAAACAATAAACGCACCTGCGAATACCGTCAGAGATTCTAACGCTACCATTCTTATCAATGGAACAATGGCCGGAGATGACCAGTCCGGATATTCTCCTTTTTACGGAACCACCGGGCATGTTACTTTAGGCGGACCCGGTAACACATGGGGCCTACAACCTAGTCCTTCTGACGTTAATGCATCCGGATTCGGATTTAACGTTCGTTTTTACAGCAATATTTTCGGACCCATTATTTCTTTTGAGAATGGGGTTGTTATGACCGTCTATTATAATAATGCTGCAGGCATCAGTGAATCACAAAGATCATCGCTGGGAATTAAGGCTTTCTATCAAAACAAATCACTTAAAGTAGAACTTGAATCGCCTGAAAAGACAGAGATCGAGATTTACGACCTGACCGGAAAAAAGGTTTTGAAAAATACAAGAGAGAATTCAGTATCCAGCAATACAGACCTTTCAAGCCTCGGATCCGGAATTTACATTTACTCGGTTAAAACACCTAGTAAAACCAAAACTGCCCGATTTGTTATTGAAGATTAAAAGACGAAGTGAAGTATCACTTTAAGTGGTAACCATTCTCATCTTCCACCACTTTACCCTCGTCTATTAACTCGTTCAATGCCATCACCCAGGTATCGTTATTGTAGATCTTCATCTTATCTTTTAACTGTGTAAGAGTAAACAAATTCTGAGAAAGCAAGTTCACTAATTTCTCTTTTGCTTTGTTCAGGTCTTTCGGTCTTTTTGACAAGCAAACATCGCAATGCCCACAGGCATGAAAATCAAACTCATTGAAATACATCAACAATTGATTTTGGCGGCAGAGTTCGTTGTTGGTAGTGTATTGTATAACTGCATTGATCCTTTCCAGATGCTGTTCTTTGAGGAGTTTGTAATTGGCCGGATTCAGCACCAATGAATTCTGCGACACTCTGTTTTGCAGGAAGATCAGTTTGGGCATCACAGACTGTGGAATATAAGATAGTAATCGGTGTTCATGTAATAGTTTAAGTTGAGCACTAACAGCCTGAGCAGAAGACTTGATACGTTGCGCAAGTTGAGCCTCGTTGATATGAATGTAATTCTCTAACATACCTCCATAAGAACGTAATAATGTCTTCAACAAAGGTTCATGCTGAGGAAAACGAAGCTCAAATTCATACAATGCCTCTTTTCCTGCCAAAATAAAGACCTTTGAAGGCTCAAAGCCGGAATCCAGATAAGAGAGATAATTCTCTTTTTCCAGAAATTTTATACTGTTATAGACCGTAATTGCCTGCAGGTTATAACTCTTACAGATCCTGTCCATATCGAAATCAATGTTCATTCCTTCTCCTGAATTAAGAGCAACCTGGTAATAGTTACAAATGGCAGCATATACCTGCTTGATCTGTTCCGGCTCCGGGAAACTTAACAGGTAATTTTCTTTCAATCTTTCTCGGTCTGCTTCCGTGCAAAAGACCACTGCATAAGCTGTTTTGCCATCGCGCCCTGCTCTGCCTGCTTCCTGAAAATAGGCTTCCAGACTTTCCGGCAGATCCATATGAACAACAAAACGAACATTCGCTTTATCGATTCCCATACCAAAAGCATTGGTTGAGCAGATGACCTGAGTTTTTCCTATGGTCCAATCTTCCTGTATCTCTGATCTATCCTCATATTTCATACCGGCGTGGTAGGCGCTTGCCTTGATGTTATTCTCTAACAGGAATCGGGCCGTATCTTCGCACTTTTTACGGTTTCGTGAATAGACAATTCCCGAACCGCCAAGATTATTGATCAGTTTAAGTAATCGCTCATATTTATTTTCTTCTTCCTGCACCACGTAACGCAGATTCGATCTTGAGAAAGAGGAATGAAAGACATTTCTCTCCTTGAAACACAATTGGTCCTGAATATCTTCTATGACCTTTTTAGTAGCACTTGCAGTCAAAGCAATGACCGGCACTTTATCGAAAAGTTCCCGAAATTCTTTCAGCTTTAAAAAACTGGGTCTGAAATCATAGCCCCACTGAGAAATGCAATGTGCCTCATCAACTGCTAAAAGCGTGATAGGTAAGTAAGAGAGCTTGGCCCTGAAATCATCATTCTGCAATCTTTCGGGTGAAACGTACAAGAACTGCACATGTCCCAATGCCGCATTGTTCAATGCAATATCGATCTCTTTGAATGACATGGCTGAGGAAATGGCCACAGCAGAAAGTCCTCTTTTCTTTAGCTGATTCACCTGATCATTCATCAGTGCGACGAGTGGAGAAACCACCAAAGTAGTTCCACCCAAAATGATTCCGGGAACCTGAAAACAGATGGACTTTCCTCCACCTGTTGGCAAAAGTGCTAAAGTGTCCTTTCCTTCCAATACGGATGAAATGATCTCCTGTTGCATGGGCCGGAAAGCATCATAACTCCAGTACTTTTTCAAAACAGCGTGAATATCTTCCCTTATTTTTTCCGACATAATGAGCCTGTTAAATTTATGAATAAATTTGTCATTCACACGTGCACACTTATCCCTCACAGATAAAACTTTTGCTAAAGCGATTATTACTGCTTTACTTCCTCTATTTCTTATGTCGTCTTTTTTTCTTTTTGACAAACCGGACATTTTTTCCGGAAGTTGGCTGGATGCGTTTTATCGCAGACAGTTTTTATGGTATTCGATTTGATTCATTCAGTATTGCCGCCGGTAATTGTCTTTTCATTCTTCTTTCTTTACTGCCCCCAACTCTTTTTCTGAATAAGTTCGTTCAAATTAGTTTGAAATTTCTTTTCATTTTCATCAATGCTCTTTTCATTCTGCCGAATTGCATTGACATGGCTTACTTTTCTTTTACACGAAAACGTTCCGGCTCTGATCTCTTTCATCAGGTGAGTGGACAAACAGATCTGGCTAAACTTCTTCCCAGATACTTGATCGATTTCTGGTGGGCGCTACTTATCTTTTCGTTTCTGATCTTCCTGTTATTCATTGGATACAAAAAGATCAAGCAAAAGACAGAGAATTCCGTACCCGAAATTTCCACACTCAGAAATGTGATCGTCGTATTGCTAGTACTTTCATTAACGGCTCTAAGTCTACGAGGCGGGTGGCAAAGAAATCCGATCAGCATAGTTGATGCAGGAGGAATGAGTCGTCCTGAAGATGCTCCTCTTGTCCTGAACACCTCTTTTACACTTATAAAGTCTTTGGGAGAAGATCAATTAAAGGTCTATGATTTCTATACTGAACGAGAGCTGAAAACGGTTTTTGATCCGGTTCATCATTACGCTGACAGCAGTTTCAAAAAGATGAATATTGTGGTTATCATACTGGAAAGCTTCGCCAAAGAATACACCTCGCTGGGCAAAACGATAAGTTACACACCCTTTTTGGATAGCCTCATGAAGCACAGTTTAGTATTTACCAATGGAATTGCAAACGGCTCAAAATCCATAGAAGGTATTCCCGCCATACTCTCGTCCATTCCTTCCATGATGGAAAATCCCTTCATCAATTCTTCTTATTCCAATAATTTTCAATCCTCCTTTGCCACTATTTTAAGTAAAGAAGGATACAATTGTTCTTTTTTTCATGGAGGCATCAACGGCACCATGAATTTTGACACCTACGCAAGACTGGCCGGCTATCAAAACTATTATGGCAGAAATGAATATGGAGATGAGAAGGATTTTGACGGATATTGGGGGATATGGGATGAACCTTATCTGCAATACACCGTTAAAAAAATGAGTGAGTTCAAGGAGCCCTTCCATAGTTCTATTTTCACTCTCAGTTCCCATCATCCTTATAAAGTTCCGGAGAAATACAAAGGCCGTTTCCCAAAGGGACATATGGAGAATCTGGAATCTGTTGGCTATGCCGACCACAGTCTTCGTCTATTTTTTGAATCAGCAAAAAGAACTTCCTGGTACGCCAATACCCTTTTTATTTTAAGTGCGGATCATTGTTGCCTTTCAGAGCATCCTTACTTTAAGCATACGCTTGGATTAAAATCCATTCCCATCCTATTCTACCGTCCGGATAACTCACTCAAAAATGAGAACAGTGTCACTTTTTCACAGATCGATATACTTCCGACAGCCCTCCAATTAACGGGCTACAATAAACCTTTTTTCTCTCTCGGAAAGAGTGCGTTTCACAGGAATAACAATAATTGTTACTATTATGAAAATGGGGCTTGTTATGTTGTTTGTGATAGCATGCTTTGTTGTTACAATGACACAAAGATCAACAGCATTTATAATGTAAGAAGAGACAGCTTACTGCACAAGAATCTTGTTGAGAAATACCCTTCTCTGATCGAAAGAACGGATGCCGTTTACAAAGGTTTTTTGCAAGTCAACAATCAGACACTTCTGAACAATTCCGGAACGATCAAATAGCTGTATTCCTATTGAAAATGCCCTTTCATTGGATAATAAATACTGCTTATATTCGTTAACTGAAAGCACTGAAGAATCCCGGACTACATATTCTGTTATTACTGACTTTTTACTGCACAGCCGTTTTATCTCAAACGGCAACAGTAAGTGGTTACATCAAAGGGGCGGATGATGATGCGCTGGAAGGAGTTACCATTGGCGTAAGAGAAAATGTGAATCAATTCACAAACAGTAATGAAAAGGGATTCTATAGCCTAAAGGTAGACGCAGGTAAAACGATCACACTTGTTTTTCTTAGTGCCAGTTACCAAACGATCAATCACACCATCACTGCAGTTGCCGGAGAGAATATCACTTTCTCTCCCAAAATGGAATTTAAAAATAACCTTACAGAAGTTGAAGTCACTGACGTCAAGGGCAGGAGTGGCGAATCCATTCGCATCGACCCACTTGTGTTCAATCAATTGCCGAGTCCAACCGGTAATATTGAAGATATCATCAAAACACAGATCGGGGTTAGCAGTAATAATGAACTCAGCAGTGGATACAGTGTGAGAGGGGGAAATTTTGACGAAAATCTGATCTACGTGAACGACATTGAAGTGTATCGGCCTTTTCTTGTAAGAAGTGGCCAGCAGGAAGGATTGAGTTTTGCCAATCCCTACATGGTTCAGAACATCAATTTCTCAGCTGGAGGATTTGAAGCCCGATACGGAGATAAACTCAGCAGTGTATTGGATATAACCTATAAGAAACCTCTGAAATTTGAAGGAAATGCCTCTGCCAGTTTTTTAGGAGGAAATGTTCAACTGGAAGGGATCAGTAAGAACAGACTGGTTGCCTGGAATATAGGAACGAGATACAGAAGTAATGTCTATCTTTTGAAAGGACTTGACACAAAAGGTGAGTACCGACCAAGCGCCCTCGATTTTCAGACCTTTTTGACCTTTGATGTGAATCCGAAATTGAAGATCGAGTTTCTGGGTAACCTGAATAACAATAAGTACCTGGTTATTCCTGCCAACAGAGAAACTACTTTTGGTACTGTTAACGATGCGCTGAAGTTCACCGT
>DAORJH010000156.1:0-6375 GCA_035438925.1 Bacteroidia bacterium
GCGATTTTGCCTGCAAATACACATTCGACTTTTTAATGAAGTTGTGCGTGCTCGTTTTATAATTGAAAACGAAAGAGAGCAGATTGAATTTATTGATGGCTATTGTTGTATCAAGATAAGCTTGTCCTAATCCGGAAGAGAACCAACCCGTAAGTTCAAATACATGTTTCGTTTGCAGGTAATCTCCACTTAGTGCCGCTCCGAATTTTAAACCATCGTATCCGTTGTACCAAAGTGCGGGTCTAACGCGCATATCATATTTTCTCCAGTTTGGTGAATTATAAACTTTGGAATCGAAACGCAACGAGAATTTTCCTTTTTTAATGTTGTTGGTCATATCCACGTCTGCCAGTCTGTAAGACGGATCGATGATCACATTCTTGATCCCATTGTTGATCTGAACCGAGGCTGTGTAAGTTGTTTTTAATTTAGGTCCCCAGCCGATCCAACGTGGCAGCGTATTTGCTTTTGTTGGTTTTTCGAACCAGGTATTTGGTATATAATAGTGACGAGCAGAATCATTTTTATCGATCACAACAAAGTCAATAGGCATTTGCATGCTGCCTTTGCGTTTAAAAGTGATCTCGTAATTTCCTTTTCCTTTATTTTTAATACGACCAATTTTATAGTCTATGGTTTTAGAGGTCTCCAGCCATTGATCAAAGAACCAGTTGAGATCAACTCCTGTGTATTGTATAATGGAATTCCTGAAGTCTTCAGGGTAGGGGTGACAGAATTTCCATTGATTGAAATAATGTTGCATGGCCTTGTCGAATAAAGCGCGACCTAATACATATTCCAGATTCTTCAGCATGGCTGCTGTTTTTGTATAGACTTGTCCGTAACCACCGCCATGTCTTATTCCTCCGTTAAAATCATCGCTATGTGTATTTAATGGTGTTTCTTCATTTCGCATCACGGCACTTCTGTAATAACCGCCATAGATCTCGTTATCAAGAACACGCTGAGGTTCCATGAAACGTTGTATGTATTTACTTTTCGGTTTAGGCGTTATTTCTATTGCGCCATCAATGAACTGATAGGTGTCTGCTGTATAAAATTGGGTAAAACCTTCATCGAGAAAAGCTCTGTAATTTTCGTTACTTCCCACCATGCCCATGAACCAATTGTGGGTCATTTCATGAATGATCAATGAACGGTAACCTGGATCGAATCCTCCACAAAGTGTAAGCATAGGGTATTCCATTCCGTCCTGTGCATCTGCAACGATCATTTTAGGATAGTGGTACGCACCAATATTGTAGGAATTAACTTCCATGATCTTGGCAATGTATTGGGATGCATTGTACCATCCTGCTGCATGAGGTTCCTGTACCAATGCAATACAGCGTACTCCGTTCCAGTTGCTTTCTCCTATTCGGTAATTAGGGTCGGCTGTAAACGCAAAATCATGCACATTCATCGCGCTGAACTTCCAGGTTTTTTTTGTTCCGTCTTTTGGTGTTATAACAGAGGGAGGAGAGTTGAATGGCTTCTTTAAAAAATTACTGATGTCCAGTTTCTTTCTCAATTCTTCCGGCAAAACTTCTGCTTCATTTGTCAGCACTCCGGTACCATCGGCCACATAATGCGAAGGCATGGTGATCTCAACATTAAAGGAACCAAAGTCTCCGTAAAATTCATGATCCATGTGCTGATCGGTGTTCCAGACAAATTTTCTGTCGATAACAGTCACTCTTGGGTACCAATGTACCAGGTCATAATGTTTTGAGCCGAACGAATTGAATAGTTTCATTCGGTTACGAATAACTTCTCTGTCGAAGTACGTCTTGAAATCCAAATTAAGCGTTATTGATTCACCCGATCGAACGATTTTAGGGAGATAAACTTTCAAGATTGTGTTATCTAATTCTGTCTTTAGATCAACTCCTCCACTGCTTACTTTTTCCACCTGTGTTCCAAGTCCCTGTTCTCTGTATTTACCATAAGGTAAACGATAGGCATTGTTCTTGTAGAGGTCAGATAGGTAAGAGTCTTTTACCTGTGCATTGCTGAAAAGGTGAAAATAGATGAAGGAAATGTCGTACGGAGAATTGTTCCAATAGATCAGTTCTTCAGATCCACTGCAGATATCGGTGCTGTCATTGATCTCTGCCTTGATGTTATAATGAACATCTTGTTGCCAATATCCTTCAAACGGTTTTCTGTTCTTCCAGTAAAGGGGATTGGTAACGGAGCGATAGTCAATGTATTCATTCTGTGAAAAAACCGAGAAGAACTGAAGAATGAGAAGGATGAATAGAAGTACAGTTCTTTTTTTCATGGTTAGATTTGCTTTCCGAAAAATAAAGGTAATCTTTTAAGGCAAATGAAGGTAGAGTTGTAAATGAAATAAAACAAACAGGAAAGTGCCGGAAATGATTCAGGAATTGCTTTGGTTAAAAATGGTATATTTGTCTTGAGAACGTTAAGCAATTGATGGCTTTTCGCGGCACTTTTGGCCCTTAAATGCTAAATAGGCACTAAAAGGGGAAGATTTTTCTCAAAAAATCATCTATTTTTCGGTGATATTACATTATTTCTCTATATTTGCACCCCATTAAAATTAACAAATGAGCAAACGCTACGAGACGGTCTTCATTTTAACTCCCGTTTTGTCTGATGATCAGGCAAAGGAGGCCGCAAAAAAATTCAAAAAAACCATCACAGATCTGGGAGGCAAGATCGTGAATGAAGAGCATTGGGGCCTACGCAAATTGGCCTATCCTATCCAGAAAAAAACCACAGGGTTTTATCAATTATTCGAGTTCTCAGGTGAGGGCGAAGAGATCATTGGTAATCTTGAAGTGGCTTACAAACGTGATGAACGTATCTTACGTTTTCTAACTGTTGCACTTGACAAGCACGCTGTTGCCTATGCAGATAAACGCAAAGGAAAAGTTGCTGAAGCAAGAACAAAGAAGAAAGAGAACGCGGCTTAAGTTTAACCAGAAAGAATTAGAAAATGAGCAAACAGAACGACATCCGTTATCTTAATCCTCCAACAGTTGAGGCTAAAAAGAAAAAATACTGCCGCTTTAAGAAAAGTGGTATTAAGTATATCGATTACAAGGACCCGGATTTCTTATTGAAATTCGTAAATGAGCAAGGAAAATTACTTCCTCGCCGTTTAACAGGAACATCATTGAAATTTCAGCGTAAAGTGGCTCAGGCCGTAAAACGCTCTCGTCACCTGGCTTTAATGCCTTATGTAGCTGACTTGTTAAAATAAAATAGGAGGAAAGTAAAATGGAAGTTATTTTAAAACAAGACATAAAAGGATTAGGCTATAAGAACGACATGGTAACAGTACGTAACGGTTACGGAAGAAATTACCTGTTGCCTAAGGGAATGGCTATTTTAGCCACTGACAGCGCGAAGAAAATGCATGCTGAACTTATCAAGCAAACAGCTTTTAAAGACGAAAAACTTCGTACAGAAGCTGCAGCAAATGCCGAGAAACTTGCAACTGTTTCTATTAAAGTAGGAGCAAAAGCAGGAGAGAACGGAAAGATCTTTGGTTCAGTTACCAATATTCAGATCGCTGATGCACTGTTGAAGTCAGGATTCAATGTAGAACGCAAGAACATCGAGATTAACGGTGAAAGCGTGAAACAACTGGGAAATTACACAGCGAAAGTACGCTTGTACAAAGATGTTTCAGCAACTGTTAATTTTGAAGTGATCGCCGAATAATTTATTCTCACTGTGTTAAAAAGCCTTCTTACAATAAGAAGGCTTTTTTTATGACTTAAAGCATGATTCTGATCTTTTGCGTGGGCGACAAGCGTTAATTTCTGCTTAATATTACTGTCAATCAAAAATTCGTTCTAATATTGTGGTTAATTATGGTAAAGATCAATACCCATAGCATTGAGATCACTGTTGAGACGAAATACCTTTCGCAGCAAAGCATTCCCCGTGAAAATCATTTCTTCTTTGTTTATTTCATCAAGATCCATAATAAGAGTGAGTATGCTGTTCAATTATTAAAACGTCATTGGGATATTTTTGATTCCAACGGAGAGAAAAGAGAAGTAGACGGAGACGGAGTTGTTGGTGAAACTCCTGTATTGGAACCAGGCGAGGAATTTGAATACAATAGTGGTTGTAATTTAAGTACAGATATGGGATATATGAAAGGTTATTACACCATGATGAGAATATTGGATCAAAAAGAATTTCAAGCCGAAATTCCTCGTTTCGAATTGATCGTGCCGGCTAAATTAAATTAAGCACATTATTTTAACGGGGTCAACTTTAATTCACGCGACAAAAACGATCAAAGTACTTATGCGCGTCTGGGTCACCTAAACTTTCGGCTTTGGAAAGATCATCACAAGCACCTGCTTTGTCTTTACTGTTTAATTTAATACAAGCCCTTCGGAAATAAGCTTCTGCATAATTGAATTTGAGTTTGATGGCCATGTCCATGTCTTTCAAGGCTTCTACATAACTTTTGTTCTGATTTTTTGCAATTCCTCTATGGCAGTAATTGACCGGATTTCTTGAATTCAAGTCAATTGCTTTATCAAAATCTGCAATTGCCCCGCTATTATCCCCTATATTGATCTTGGCGTTGCCTCTGAATGTATAGGATTCTTCATCCTTTGGATCATTGTCTATGATTATTGACCAGTCTTTGATAGAGCCTTTATAATCTTTGATGTTGAATTTTGAAATGGCCCTCATTTTATAATAGTAGTAGTCCATCTCTTTTTCAGGCATGGCTTTTATAGCCTCATCCAGTTCTGGAATGGCGCGGTTATAATCCTTCATCACATAACGGATCTCTGATTTCAGTTTGATCGCTTCAAGGTAGTTAGGTTTCCAATCGAGTGCAGCGATCAAAGTTAAAATCGCTTCTTTGTAACTTTTTCCCACATACATGAGTTGTGCCTGATAATAATATAATTCGGGGTCATCGATCTTTTTGATTTTTGAAACGGCAACGGCACTATCCAGGGCAATTTTGGCAGCAGGGTAATCTTTCGTGTCGAAATAGATCATGCCTTTCACTTTCAAAGCTTCAAAGCTCAAAGGTCTTATCTTTTCTGCCTTGATTATATTCTTTTCTGCTTCATCAAAACGTTCCAATTTATAATAGATATAAGCGATCTCCACATAGGCTTGATAAAAGTCGGGGTGATTTTTGATGATCTTTTTAAAGACCGGCCAAGCCTTGTTGTACTCTCCTGAATCAGCCAGCTTTACACCAGCGCGATAATCCTTTATGTATTCGGCTGATGTATCTACCAATACCTCTTCTTCAACGTAATCGCTGATCTCTTCCTGAGCCTGTAGTGACCCCGAAATGAGCAGAATAGCAAAGATGAATCGGAATTTTGTTATTATTTCCTTAAGCCTGAGCATTGTTTTGAAATAAAATCAAATTTTACTATCTTTATAACAAATATACTTTTTTATGCCCGGTTCAATAACAGTTGTCGTACTCGTTTTAGTAACATTAACAATATTGCTGTCTTTGGTTACAGTACAACAAGGAAAGGTAGCTGTAACGACCATTTTCGGAAAGTTCAGCCGTATCTTAAGTCCGGGATTGAATTTTCGCATTCCTCTCATAGAGCGAGTATTTAAAAAAATCTCTGTACAGAACAGAAGTGCTGAATTGGGTTTTCAAGCGGTCACCATTGATCAGGCGAACGTGAATTTCACTGCGATGCTCCTTTATTCGGTTATTAATAGCGATCCAGAGACCATTAAAAGTGTTGCCTTCAAATTTGTGGATGAAAGAAATTTCATGCAGGCATTGGTTCGTTCCATTGAGGGTTCTGTACGAGCCTTTGTTGCAACCAAAAAACAATCAGAAGTACTTTCTCTAAGAAGAGATATAGTTGATGCTGTAAAAGATCAGTTGGATCAGATCTTAGAAGGATGGGGTTATCATTTGATCGATTTGCAGTTGAATGATATCACATTTGATGAAGAAGTGATGCGTTCAATGGCAAAGGTTGTGGCAAGTAACAATTTAAAAGCAGCAGCAGAAAACGAAGGACAGGCCTTGTTGATCACGAAAACAAAAGCAGCTGAAGCCGATGGAAATGCAATTAAAATTTCGGCGCAGGCTGAGAAAGAAGCTTCTCAATTGAAAGGACAGGGAATCGCTTTATTCCGACAGGAAGTTGCGAAAGGAATGGCAGGGGCAGCAAAAGAAATGAAAGAGGCGGAGCTGGATTCTTCATTGATCTTATTCAGTATGTGGACAGAAGCTGTTAAAAACTTCGCTCAGGACGGAAAAGGAAATGTGATATTTTTAGACGGAAGTATTGACGGTATGCAAAACAATATAAAGCAAATGATGGCTTTGAATCAAGTGAATCAATTAAAAACGAAATAAACAAACACAAACACAAA
>DAORJH010000157.1:0-6367 GCA_035438925.1 Bacteroidia bacterium
TATGAATAAATGATTGACAATCGCTATGGATTGTAAATACTTTTGCGAAATCTTTCACTTTCAGGATTGCAAATCCTGCGTAGCGAGTTCAACAAAAACCTAATCAACCTTGATCAGTTTCTGTACTTTAATTGTTTCTCCATTTGAATTAGAGACCTTCATTAAATAAAGTCCGGTTGACAAGGATGTTGTATTGAAACGGGTCACGGATTCTCTGCTATTGATCATTTCTCCTCCCAGCACTTTTCTTCCTTGCATATCCATCACCTCCGCTTTCAATGCAGTTTGCGTTCCTGCATAAAAAATACTGATCTCATCTTTGAAAATAGTGGCTGTATAAATGTTTGCGTTTTCAAGTGTTATTGAATTGATATTCGTTTGCAAACAAACGCCAATCGTTCCGGTTAATGGAACTTTATTGAATTCTGTCACCGTCAACAATAAAGGAATAGATGGATTAAAAGTAGAGGTAAAGGCAATGTTTGTTGTTCCTCCATTCAACAAACTGGTTCCAATGATCTGATTGTTCTGTGAGATGCAGGCATATTTTCCTGCCCCACTCACTGCATTCACAGTGGCCGAAGTGGCTCCTGAGTTAATACAGTTAGGATATGTTGCTGTTGCATTCGAAAAAGAACGTGTACGCAACATACAAGATGGATCACCGAACATCAGCCAGGTTTCCATCACTTCTTCTCCCGTGGAGCTTGGATACATATCCAGCATATGCATTTGTCCATTGTAGAACAAACCACCCATGGTGTATTTCTTATTGTTGTTGTATTGATTGGAAATGATATCTCCTATCTCATCTTGTGTATCCATGGGCTCTGCCCATGCCATTAATATGGTAGATCCACAAGTGTTGATCGCGCCGGTTGGTCCATTGTTATTTCTAGCCCTCATGAATGCCTCGCAAAAACAGGTTCCATTGTGAAAAGTTCCATTGTTACAAGCTACTTGTAAGGAGAATGGATACATTCCGTTATTCGTTGCCACATTCACGTTTGCTATTCCGTAATTACTGGTCACACATCCGTTCTGAGAACCGTGTCCACAATAAAAGAAAATGGAAGCTCCTGCATTTACTGTAGCAGACACCATAGCTGCATTCGGATTTCCGGGGGCATCGTTACCTGCATGTGTACTGTCATAAAATTCGTGATAATAGGAATAACCATCCGTCACCAATTTATTTCCAATTTTTCTGATGTGTTGCCAATCTGCTTCTCCCTCATCTCCTATACCATATCCTTCATTCGATCCAATTCCAATTCCTTTTCCCAACCAGGCTCCTGCCAAAGGGGTTTTCTCATATTCCAAAGTACGATCTACCATTGTTGTGACTTCACTAGCTGTACTTGCTGAAAATCTGCCCAGCATCAATTCCGGGTAATGATCATTGCCAGTTAATAAACCGTAATAGGTATCACTCCATTTAGTTTCTGATCCAGCTACTCCTGCATTGTAAGCGTTGATCTGCTGATGATCTCCTACCAGTAAGACATAAAGTAAACCGGGATTGGCGTTGTAATAATTCTGGATATACGCTTTCACTGTTGTACCTGTTGTGCCTGTCGCGGCAGTGGTCACCATTGTTGTTCTGATCCCTTTTTGATTCTTCCAATCTACAAAGGGCTGCATTTGCGTTGTAAAGCCGGGATCAGCGATCACCAGCATACTTCCATACTCACTCATTTGTGTGTACGCAGTTTTTGCTCCTTTTGCGCTTGTCAGGTTAAGAAAACGTTCACTGAACATTTCCATTTCTTCCAATGATGTATAATCCGGCGCAGACAATGCTAACTTCTTTCCTTTCGAATTGTAATAAGATACTTTAAAGATAATTTTGCTGTACAATTTGGCCTGTCCGGTCAAAGCATTCACTCTCACAGGAAAAACACTGAGAGAAATGGCATTTTGTCCACGTAAGTTATAGGCCTTGTTGAAAGCTGCTTCACTTGCGGGATAAAATTGATCCTGCGTGTATAATTTTCCGAATGTATAAGGAATTTGAGAAGGATCGATATTTCTCTTCAAACTTCCTTTGGATGGAATCACATTGAAATTAGTTTCATCTGTAAAATTAACAGAGAGGATCTCCATCTTTGGAACACAATTCTCAGGCAGCGCCAGAGAAATGGAGGAGCGAAGCACTTCAGGATCACCTGTATTCAAGACCGGAACAGCGTAGTCAGACGAAAGCTTAAAATAAGTTTTATTGTTAATGCTGATCGACTTCTTACTAAGATCATTGAAGGTATATTCAATGGTTGCCGAATAAGCATCCGATTCCAGAATTCTGAATCCATCTTTTGCATTCAACACCGTTGAAGCTGCGATCAATAAATAGGTAATTATTTTCTTCATGAATGTACTTTAGATAAGTATTAAAGATAAATAAGTACCACATGGAAAACAAGCCGTTTATCCCAAATGTGTAAAAGCTGTGGAAAGATCAGGGATTAAAGGGATCAAGACCCATACTCGCTCTTCTCTCATTGAGCGTTTTCATGTCCTCACAGGGATAATAGTGGGTTTTTCTGTCCTTATCCATAAAAAACTGGGTGGCATATACTTGTTTTTCACCCTTCGCCACTTTTATCTTATCAATGTAATAGGCTACTGCCGGTTTATCGAGTTTTCCTGTGCCTGCTGCTGCTTTAAAGAATTCGGCGTACTTTTCCCGCATTTCCAATGGCGCGTAATTCATGATGAAAAAAGGAATGATCGATGCATTTTCTCCACAGATCTCTTTGGTTGTGTATCCATACTTCTCAAATACTTTTTC
Source organism: Bacteroidia bacterium (assembly GCA_035438925.1). Taxonomy (GTDB): domain Bacteria; phylum Bacteroidota; class Bacteroidia; order B-17B0; family Aurantibacillaceae; genus Aurantibacillus. The sequence goes on from DAORJH010000157.1 coordinate 2,792, forward strand.
TATGATCGCAAAACTGCTGCTGTCTTTTTCATAGATCCTCCTCCTGAATTTCTCTGCGAGTTTCGGACTCGACCAGGAATAAGCAATGCTGTCGATCATCTGCGCATGGTTCTTTTTGAACTGATCATCCAAATTGATAAGCAAACCGATCAGCGAATCATTCAGCTTTACGTTCTTGTCAGCATATTCTGTTTTAACGATCTGTCCTTTTTCATAATAAACATATTTAAATGGTTTCCCGTCTTCTGAATAATAGATCCATTTTCCGTAAAAAAAATAATGGATCTTCTCATCAGTCACAACGATCCGAGCATTCCCCTTGTTTCGTATCACTTCTGTACCCGGATAATAAATTGCTGTCTTGATCTTTCTTCTTCTTTTCTTCTCTACTCTTTCTAACTGCCCTTCAGTATTGTAGTATTTTGCTGTACCCACAACATTACCATTTCTGTATTTCACCTCTGAAAGTTTTTTGGTGTGAGAAGCATCGGTATAGGTGATCCACTTTCCTGTTCTTTCTCGTTTCTTATTGAAACAATTGATGTCCTGCGCAGAAAAATGCAAAGCGAATAAAAAGCAAAGCGCGCCTACGAGGCATTTGTACATCATACTTTAAAGTAAACAACTTTTTTTGATTCAAAAAAGTCCTCAGAAAAATGGTCCTTGAGCTCCGTTACCTTGGCATGATTGTACATAGGACCAAATTCTTTCTGCAGATCACCTCCTTTCAGATAAAGAATTCCATTGGGAATCTCGTTCATCTGTTCTTTCAGGAATTTATCTTTCACCCATTTGTAAAAAACAGGGAATTCAGTAACAGCTCTGCTCACCACAAAATGAAATTTCTCTTTCACATCCTCTGCCCGCATTTGAATTGCTTTTACATTCTTCAAACCTAAACTCCTGGCCACTTCATTCACTACCATGATCTTTTTGCCAATGCTGTCTACCAATAAAAATTCACATTCCGGAAAAAGGATCGCCAGTGGAATTCCGGGAAATCCTCCTCCTGTTCCTACATCCATGATCTTTGTTCCCTTGTTAAAAGAAATGACTTTGGCAATGCCCAAAGAGTGCAGCACATGTCGTTCTTCAAAATGATCCATGTCCTTACGTGAGATCAGATTGATCTTACTGTTCCAGTCATTGTAAAGCGCAGGCAAAAGAGCGAATTGTTCTTTTTGTGAATCACTTAGTCCGGGAAAATATTTCAGTACAGGTGAACTCAATATTTTTCTTTGCGGTTTTTGAGCGCACTGAATAAAAGATCACGGGCACGGAACAATTGCGCCTTGATGGTGCCAATTGGAAGATCCAGTTTCTGCGAGATCTCTTCATGACTCATTTCGTGAAAATAGAAAAGCTCGATCATCTCTTTGTACTTTGGTTTCAAACCATCCACCAAAACACGAACCAATTCTATCTTTTGTTTTTTAATGAAATGCTCTTCGGGATCCAATGTGTCTGTTCGGATGTTGGCCGAATGTTCTCTGCTTTCTGAATTCTCTGACTTGTTATCGATCGACACGGAATTCATCTGTTTCTTTTTTCGGATGAAGTCAATGGCATTGTTACTTGCGATCTTGAAAAGCCAGGTACTGAAGGCGTAGTTCGGACTGTATTGTTCCAGTTTTTTGAATGCCCTTCCAAATGCTTCGATCGTAAGATCATCAGCATCATCCTTGTTATTGCACATCTTGAGCATCATAAAATACACGCTTTCGCGGTACCTGTGCATCAATTCTGCAAAAGCCTTCTGATCTCCCTTTTCAATAGCGAGTTTCACCAATCTGTAATCATACACAGCTTTGGTGGTGAGCCGGTTTTCGCTATTTTCTAATTCGTCCATTTATTAGGCTTGTAAAACATTTTTCTTAAGTGGAAAGCAGGATATAAGAACAAAAGAACGGGTTCGTAAATAACAGCAGCAAAAAGCAGATCGGGTTCGTTTAGTTTTTTGGCTGCCTTGTTTAAAAAGATCCAGTGCAACACTACTTTTAAAGTTAATAAAAGTGGAAAGAGAATCAAAGTGTTAATCGACAAACAAAGACTTAGTAACGATAAATAGAAAAAATACTGTGAAAAGTAAGAAAAGGCGATACGGGCCTTTGAAGCACCTGTATAAAGCGAGGATGTGCTCAGGTGCCGGGCCTTTTGTATGGTCCATTCTTTTAAATTCTTTTTGGGTTTGGAATACGTGATCGCCTCATGGCTCACACAAACAGTGGTGTTTTCAGAGGAGGCTACATTGTTCACAAACAGATCATCATCACCCGATTGAATATGATAGTGATTGGAAAAACCCTTTGAACGAAAAAAGAGATCCTGCGAATAAGCCATATTCCTTCCAACGCCCATATAAGCCTTGTTTTTAATGGCGGCAGAAAGGTATTGCACGGCTATCATAAAGGCATCGAAACGGATCAGCTTATTGAGGAATCCACTTTGCTTTTCATACGCTCCGTAACCAAGAACAATTTCTTTTTTATCCGTAAAACACTGAGCCATTTCCTTCAACCAGTTTTCTGATGAAGGATAACAATCTGCATCGGTCAGCAGCAATTTATCATTCTTCGCTCCTTTGATCCCCACCAACAGGGCAAATTTCTTTCCATGCTTGTAATAGGCATCTTCCTTTATGCTCACTTTCTTCAGATTTGGGAAGATACGTGCGAACTCATCGATCACATTTTCGGTATTATCATAACTACAGTCATTCACCACGATCACTTCAAAATCCGGATAATTCTGTGAACAGATCTTCGGCAGGAATTCTGTTAGATTCTCATCTTCGTTCTTTGCGCAGATGATCACCGAAACAGGTGGTTGATCGTTTCGCTTTTGAGCCGGCTTGTAGAATGCCAAAGGCAGAATATTGATCACATAACCAACAATCAGTAAAATAAAGGCAGAACCTGCCAAAACACAAAGTATTTCAGACAGCCCTAATTCATTAAACAGAGGCAAAGGCATAACAGCAAAAGTACGGGACCTGCAGGAGGCAAATATCCCTATCTTTGCAACTATTAAACAAAATAATTAACAATGCTGGGCAAATTCAAAGCACTAATACTCGATATGGACGGAGTATTGATCGACAGTGAACCTTTATGGCGCAAAGCCATGATCAAGGGTTTTGGTGAGATCGGAATACCATTTACAGAGGAGGATTGCAGAAAAACCACCGGTATGCGATTCAAGGAAGTAGTTGAATTCTGGCTGAAAGAACGGAACAAAGCGGATATAAAAGTGGAAGATGTAGAAACAGGGGTTTTGAGAAATCTGGTGAAAATGATAGAAACAGAAGGAAAAGCCATAGAAGGTGTTCTGGATGTTTTGAAATTTGCCGAAGAGAATGGACTGAAGACCGGACTAGCGACCTCTTCGTATTCTGTTTTAGTGGATGCGGTTCTGAAAAAACTTGAACTCAAAGATCGTTTTCACGCTGTTGTTTCCGCTGAAAAAATGAAATATGGTAAGCCTCATCCCGAAGTTTTTCTTCAGTGTGCCGCCAACCTTAAAACGGAACCTTCGGCATGTATTGTGATCGAAGATTCCATCAATGGTGTCATTGCA